>JBBDWW010000035.1:0-9010 GCA_040902645.1 Dongiaceae bacterium
CCGACGATGTCATGGAAGGCGTCGCCGATCTCTTGCCGATGCTGCAGGTCGAAGGGACGTTACCCCACGGCTCCAAGCTCGTCACGGTCCACGACCCGATCCGGCCCGGCAAGAAGGCGCTGCAGAAGGACCGGCGCATTCCCGGCGAGATCCTGCCGCTCGATGGCGAGATCGAGCTTCATGCCGGCCGCCGCGGCACCAGACTCAAAGTCGTCAATACCGGCGACCGGCCGGTGCAGATCGGCAGCCACTATCATTTCTTCGAAACCAACGCGGCACTCGATTTCGATCGCGCGGCCGCCTTCGGCATGCATCTCGATATTCCAGCCGGCACGGCCGTGCGCTTCGAGCCGGGCGAGAGCAAGGATGTGGCGCTGGTCACCTTCGGCGGCACCGGCGAACTCTCCGGCCTCAATGCGCTGACCAACGGATCGGCGCATAGCGACGAGGTCAAACAGGCCGCGCTGAAACGGGCGCGCGAACGCGGCTTCAAGGGAGCCTGAACCGATGGCCAAGATATCCAGACGTGACTACGCATCGATGTACGGGCCGACCACGGGCGACTGCGTCCGGCTCGGCGATACGTCGCTGCTGGCGGAGGTCGAGAAAGACCATGCCGTGCCGGGTGAGGAATGTCTGCATGGCGGCGGCAAGACGCTGCGCGACGGGCTCGGGCTCGCGGCCGGCTATAACAGCGAAGACGGCGCGCTCGACATGCTGATCTCGAACGCCGTGGTGATCGATCCGGTGCTCGGTATCGTCAAGGGCGATATCGGCATCAAGGACGGGCGCATCGTCGGTATCGGCAAGGCGGGTAATCCCGCGATCATGGACGGGGTGCATCCCGATCTGATCTGCGGGGCCGCGACGACCGTACGCGATGCCGAAGGGCTGATCGCAACGCCGGGCGCGATCGACGTGCATGTGCATTTCGACAGCGCGCAACTCTGCCAGCATGCAATCTCGTCGGGCATCACCACGATGATCGGCGGCTCGCTCGGTCCGATCACGGTCGGCATCGATTGCGGCGGCGCGTTCAATGTCGGGCGCATGCTGCAGGCCGCCGAGGAATGGCCGATCAATTTCGGCTTTCTCGGTCGCGGCAATACCTCGAAGGCTCGATCGCTCTACGACCAGATCGAAGGCGGCTGCATCGGCCTCAAGATCCACGAGGATTGGGGTGCGATGCCGGCGGCGATCGACACCTGCCTTGCCGTCGCCGACGAACTCGATTTTCAGGTTCAGCTTCATACCGACACGCTGAACGAAAGCGGATTCCTCGAAACCACGCTGGCCGCGATCAATAATCGCACGATCCATATGTATCACACCGAAGGTGCCGGCGGCGGCCATGCGCCCGACATCATCCGCGTTGCGGGCGAACGCAATTGCCTGCCGTCCTCGACCAACCCGACCAATCCCTACACGATCAACACGTTCGACGAGCATCTCGACATGACGATGGTCTGCCACCATCTCAGCCCGTCGATTCCCGAAGACGTTGCGTTCGCCGAAAGCCGCATCCGCGCCCAGACTATCGCCGCCGAGGATGTGCTGCACGATATCGGCGCGATTTCGATGCTCGGCTCCGACAGCCAGGGCATGGGCCGCATCGGGGAAGTGATCTGCCGCACCTGGCAGCTCGCCTCGAAGATGCGCGATCAGCGCGGCCGCCTCGCCGAAGAGACGACCAAACGCGGCGACAATGAACGGATCAAGCGCTACATCGCAAAATATACGATCAATGCCGCCCGCACCTTCGGCGTCGCCGAGCATGTCGGTTCGCTCGAAGCCGGCAAGCTGGCCGATGTCGTGCTGTGGCGGCCCGGCTTTTTCGGCATCAAGCCGGAGCTGGTCGTCAAAGGCGGGTTCATCGCCTGGGGCGTCATGGGCGACAGCGCGGCCTCGCTGATGACCTGCGAACCGTTGATCATGCGTCCGCAATGGGGGGCGTTCGGCCGCGCGAAACAATCGCTCAGCGCCTGTTTCGTCAATCCGCTGGCGCTCGAAAAAAGCGTGGGCGAGCGGCTCGATCTGCGCAAGACGCTGTTGCCGACGAAGGGCACGCGCAAGCTCAACAAGTCGCACATGCTGCATAACGATGCCTGCCCGAAGATGCGCGTCGATCCCAATACGTTCGACGTGTTCGTCGACGGCAAGCTGGCCACCTGCGAACCGGCGAATGTCCTGCCGCTCGCGCAACGCTACATGCTGCGATGAACATCACCGCGAAAAGACAGGGCGGCACACCGGGCAACGAGGGTGCGGCACCGAGCGCGGCGCGCGTCGGCATCGGCGGCCCCGTCGGCTCGGGCAAGACCAAGCTGATCGAGGCGCTGATTCCGCGCCTCGATGCGGGCGGCTATCGCATCGCGGTCGTGACCAACGATCTGGTGACCAAGGAGGATGCCGAGCGGCTGCAGCGCAGCGGGCTGATCGATCCGAACCGGGTACGTGCGGTCGAGACCGGCGCCTGTCCGCATACCGCGATCCGCGAAGACCCGACTTTGAACATCCAGGCGGCCGACCTGCTCGAACAGGCGTTCAAGCCGCTCGACCTCATCCTGATCGAGAGCGGCGGCGATAATCTCGCATCGACCTTCTCGCTCGACCTGGTCGATTACTGGATTTTCGTGATCGATGTGGCGGGCGGCGACGACATTCCGCGCAAGCGCGGCCCCGGCATCCTGCAATGCGACCTGCTGGTCATCAACAAGATCGACCTCGCGCCGCATGTCGGTGTCGATCTGGTCCAGATGCGCCGCGAAGCCGGGGAGGTTCGCGAGGGTCGGCCGATCGTCATGACCAACGCCGCGCGGGGCGAGGGCATCGACGAGATCATTGCGATCCTCGATCGACAGGTATTGCTGCGATGAACGTTCCGCTGCGCGAGCTGGCGGCGGATCCCGGTGGCCACGGCCATGCGACGGGCCGGCTCGCGGCGGTGCGTCTCGAATTCGCCGCTGCGCCGGCGGGCGAGACCCATGTCGCACGTCAGTACGCATCCTATCCGTTTCATGTCTGCCGGCCGTTCCGCTATGCGGGCGATCCGGCGGGCATGGCAACCGTCTATACGCAATCGGCTTCGGGCGGCGTCTACGAGCATGAGCGGCTTTCGATCGCAATCGAAACCAATGCGGGTGCGGCGGCCCATGTGACGACGCAGGCTTCGACCATCGTGCACGAAATGCAGCACGGCTTTGCCGAACAGACGATCGAGCTGCATGCCGGGCCCAATTCCTGGCTCGAATTCCTGTCGGACCCGCTGATCCTCTTTCCCGATGCGCGGATCGAAACCCGGCTCCGTCTGGTCGCCGCCGCGGGTGCGCGCGCGATCGTCGGCGACGCATTCCTCGCGCACGACCCGAAGGGCAAAAACCGGCCGTTCGGCCGTGTGACCGGCGAGATCCGCATCGAGCGCGAGGATGGCGGCACGATTGCCGTCGATCGTCTGTCCGTTTCCGGTGCAGATTTCTCCCGCGCGTTGCGGCAGGACGATCGCGGGTTCGCGACGCATGGCAGCATGCTGATGCTGGCGCCCGAGGACGAATCCGCTCGCGCTCTCGATGCCATTCGAGGCCTGCTCGCCGCGCCGCAGGAAACGCCGGGCGAAATCTATGCCGGCGTATCGCTGCTGCCGCAGGGTGCGGGGCTGTGGACGCGGGCGGTCGCGCGCGATGGGGCCGCTCTTCGTCGCACGATGCTCGCCATCTGGTCCGCCATGCGCGAAGGCATGACCGGTATCGCGCCGGCGCCGCGCCGGAAATGATTTTCACGAGTGCGCAGGGGCGTGGCACGCATCGCGTCGCGCCTGTTCCTCATTCCTTTGTGTCGGACGCGAACGCAGCGAGTATCTCGGCCTCGGTCTGCTGCGGCAGGTTGCCGGCGAAGGCGTAGCCGTCCGGCTTGTGGTCGATGAAGATTTCGCCGGTGAGTCGGAAATCCTTCGGCTCATCGAACGCGCCGACGCACATCATGTATTGATCGGCCGGCTTCAGATAATAGAACAGATTGCCGCCGCAGCGCTTGCAGGAACCGCGCTGCGCCCATTCCGACGATTCATAGCGCAGGATGTTCTCCTCGCCGTCGAATGTCACACCCGATGCGGAAGCGGCGAAGGCCGGGCCGCCCGACCAGCGCCGGCACATCCCGCAATGGCAGGCGTGATACTCGGTTTCGACTTCTTTCGCCGTAAAGCGTACGGCGCCGCACAGACATTGTCCGGATCCCGAAGGCATCGCTCTTGTCCTCGCTTGGTGAAGTGGTTCGCAAAGGTTAATCCGATGGCGCGGCAAGCGGGAAGTGGCTTCGGTTGGGCAATGTTTCATGCCGGCCGATTGACTCGTGCGGATGGCCAAGAAAAAATCGGATCGGGCCGCCTGGTGTGCGATGTTCCGAGCATAGTTCGGCGGATCTCGGATTTTCCGCCGATCGGCGGCCGTGCAGGGAGAGACCACGATGACAACCGGGCTTGTCCATGACGAGCGTTACTACTGGATCGAGCTCGGGGGTTATCTGCCGCTCGGCGAGTTCACCCAGCCCTTTCCCGCGATGGACAGCCCCGAGGGGAAGCGCCGGATCCTCAATCTGGTGCGGGTCAGTGGCCTCATGAAACATCTCGTCGAGCTCGAGCCGCGCATGGCGACGGAGGACGAACTCGCTTTGTTCCATACGCGAGACTATATCGCCAAGGTCAAGGAATTGAGCGAGACGCATGGCGGCAGTGTCGGCGACTTCACCGCGATCTGTGCCGGCGGTTACGATATTGCGAAACTCGCGGCCGGCGGCTGCATGGTCGCGATCGATGCGGTTCTGAACGGCGATGTCGATAACGCGTTTGCCATGGTGCGGCCCTGCGGCCATCACGCCGAAGCGGATCGCGGCCGCGGCTTTGCGATCTTCTCGAATGTCGCGGTCGCGATCATGAGCGCGCGTCAGCGCCTCGGCGTCGAACGCGTCGCCGTCATCGACTGGGACGTGCATCACGGCAACGGCACGCAATGGGCGTTCTACGACGATCCGGGCGTCCTGACGATGTCGATCCACCAGGACCGGCTCTATCCGGTCGAAAGCGGCGCGCTCGAGGAGCGCGGCACCGGCAAGGGCGAAGGATACAATCTCAACATCCCGCTGCCGCCCGGCTGCGGCCATTCGGCTTACATTTCGACCATCGAGCGCGTCGTGGTCCCGGCATTGCGGGCGTTCAAGCCGCAGCTCGTCGTGATCGCATCCGGTTTCGATGCCAGCGTGCTCGACCCGCTGGCGCGGATGATGTGTTACAGCGAGACCTTTCGGCGCATGACCGAACTGGTCATGGAAGCCGCTACCGATCTCTGCGATGGACGGCTCGTCGTCTGCCTCGAGGGCGGCTATTCGCCGGTCTACATTCCCTATTGCGGCCTGCCGGTGATCGAAGCCCTGTCTGGGCACCGTACCGAAGTCGTGGATCCGCTGGCCACCTGGGTCGCCCAGATTGGCGGACACGATCTGCAGCCACATCAGAACGACGCGATCGAACGGGCGGCCGCTTTGATTTCGGGCATACGCTGAGGAACGACATCCGGAATAGGGCGTTTGGGCTGCGTTGCGCCGCCCGCATGGGCGACATCGTCAGATGGCGTTTGACCGCGCAAGGCCAGCCTGTATCATCGGCATCCAACTCAAAAAATGGGGGGACCAGTCATGAAAAAGACGTCTGATCGCCGTTCCGGTTCGTCGCTGTCGCGTCGTGCATTGCTCGGCTCGGGTGCTGCCGCCGGCGCGGTCGCCGCGACGGCTGCGGTCGGCACGGTCGCCGCACCGAAAATCGTGAAAGCCCAGAGCGGCGACCCGATCATCATCGGCACGGCTGCGGCCCTCACCGGCTGGGGCGCCGCCGACGGTCTCGATTTCAAACAGGGCTGCGAGCTCGCGATCGAGGATATCAACGCGATAGGCGGCATTGCCGGCCGTCCGGTCGAGTTCGTGGTCGAAGACTGCAAGGAGATGGGACCGCAGAACAATATCGCGGCAACCCGCGCGCTGATCGACCGGCACGGTGTGCACGCGATCTGCAACGGCTATCTCGTCGGCTCGGGCGCGGAATACGACATCATCGCAGACGCCGAAGTGGTTCATCTCAACTGCAACACCTACGAGACGACCGCCAAGATCGTGCGCGACGATCCCGAGCGCTATTACATGATCTTCAGCGACTCGACCGAGATCTGGTACGGCACCGGCCTGCTGGTTTTCCTGAAAAACCTGATGGAAACCGGTCAGTGGGAGCCGAGCAACCGCAAGGTCGCGCTCATCACCTCCAACAATCCCTATTCCGTGCTGATCGCCGAAACGATCCGCGATTACGCGCAGGAATATGGCTGGGAAGTGTCGCTCTACGAAGAAGTCGTGCAGCCGATCGCCGAATGGGGTCCGACGCTCGCCAAGATCCGCAGCGACCCGCCGGGCCTGATCGCCAACACGCATTTCTTCCCGCAGGATATCGCGCAGTTCGCCCTGCAGTTTGCCGAGAACCCGACGCCGTCGCTGGTCTATATGCAGTACGGCCCGTCGATTCCGGAGTTCATCAATCTCGCCAAGGAGACCGCCGATGGCATCCTCTGGGCGACCGTCGTCGGTTCGCTCGCGGGCGGCTTCGGGCTCAATTTCCAGCAGCGTTACACAGAACGCTATGGCGAGAATGCCGGCTTCCGCAACGCCGGCCAGACCTACGATCTGGTGATGATGTACGCGCAGGCGGCATCGCGCTGCGGCAATCCGGACGATCCGAAGGCCGTATCGAACGTGTTGCGCAATGCGACGATCCATCGCGGCGTCTGCGGATCGTGGAAGTTCGAGGCGGACGATCAGTGCGCGCGGCCCTATCCGGGCTTCACCACCGATCCGTCGCTCGGTCTGACGCATCACTTCTATCAGATCCAGGCCGGCCAGCAGGTCGCCGTGGGTCCGGCGCCGTATATCCAGGGCGAGTTCCAGCTCCCGTCCTGGCTCTGAACGGTCCGATCGGTATGGCGGCAGGTCGGCAGGCCCGGATAACGGGCGATGCCTGAAGCAATGTCGGATGAGGCGGGCACGGGCGGCACACCGTTACTGGTGTGCCGCAACGTGACCCGCCGGTTCGGCGCGCTGGTCGCCGTCAACAATCTCAGCTTCGACCTGCAGCCGGGCGAGATTCTCGGCATCGGCGGGCCCAACGGTGCCGGCAAGACCACGCTCTTCGACGTCATCTCCGGCTTCATCGCGCCGGACGAAGGCGAGATTCGGCATCGCGGCGAGCGCATCAGCGGGCTCAGGCCGCATCAGGTTTGCCATCATGGGCTCGGCCGCACGTTCCAGCTCAATGCTGCCTTCCCCACGCTGACCGTCTACGAGAACGTGCTGGCGGCGGTGCATTTCGGCGAACCGAAAACGCTGCCGGAATCGATCCGGCTCGATCGCCGGGCGAGCGAGGCGGCGCGCGAGGCGCTCGATTTCGTCCGGCTGTCCGACCGGCAGGACCAGATCGCCGGCAGCCTGCCGATCGTCGATCGCAAACGGCTGATGATTGCGGCGGCAATGGCCGGTCGCCCCGATTGCCTGCTGATGGACGAACCGGTCGGCGGTCTCAATCCCAAGGAAATCGCCGAGATGATGGATCTCGTGACGCGTGTGCGCGCGAGCGGGGTCGCCATCATTCTCATCGAGCATGTCATGCGGTTCCTGGTGAGCCTGTCGGACCGCGTGCTGATCATGCATCACGGCGAACTTCTGTTCCTCGGCAAGGCCGAGGCGATGGCGCGCGACGAGCGGGTCGCCGAGGTCTATCTCGGCGCCAAGGCGGCCGCGCGCATTCGTGACTATGTGCAGGCGGGAGGTGCTGCGTGAGCGAACCGCTGCTGCGCCTCGAGAATGTACAATCCGGATACGACGATCATCTCGTGCTACAGGGCATTTCGTTCGACGTGCCGGAAGGCAGCGTGGTGAGCGTGCTCGGCCCGAACGGGCACGGCAAGTCGACTCTGCTGCGCACCATTTCCGGCTTGCTGCGCCTGCGCGGCGGTTCGATACGCTTCGCCGGCGAGCCGATCGACAAATGGCGCGTCGACCAGATCGTGGCCGCCGGCCTCGTCCATATACCGCAGGGCGACCTAGTTTTTCCGCAGATGACGGTGCGCGAGAATCTGTATCTCGGTGCCTATCTGCCCAAGGCACATGTGCGACGCGACGAGCAGCTGGAGCGCGTCTATCACCTCTTTCCGCGCCTCAAGGAGCGCTCGGGCCAGCTCGCCAGCACGCTGAGCGGCGGCGAGCGCCGGATGTTGGCGATCGGCCGCGGTCTGATGAGCCGCGCGCGACTGCTGATGCTGGACGAGCCCTCGCTCGGCCTTGCGCCGCTGATCACCGAGGAGATCTACGAGAATATCCGCAAGCTGAAGGAAGAGGGCTACGCGCTGCTGCTGGTCGAAGAGAATCCCGAGCGGGTCGCCGATACCGCCGATCATATTCATCTGATCGATCATGGATCGGTCGTCTGGCAGGGCTCGGCGCAGGAGCTCCATGCCAACGATCACATTCTTACAACCTATCTCGGAGTCTGAGCGATGGCCGCGCTGATTCAGACGATCTATTCCGGGCTGGTGCTGGGCGCGATCTATGCGCTGATGGCCGTCGGCCTGACGCTGATCTTCGGTGCGCTGCGCGTGCTCAATCTTGCCCATGGTGCGCTGATGATGATGGGCGCCTATGTCTCGTGGCTGACGGCGGAATGGATCGGTCTGCCGGCGTTTCTCGGCCTGCCCGTGTCGTTCATAACGATGATGCTGGTCGGGTTTGCGATCTACAAGCTTCTGATCGGCCCGATGATCGGCAAGCCCAATTGGGAAACCAATACGTTCATCGCGACCAGCGGGCTCGCGCTTGCGCTGGAAAGTTTCGCGCTTCTGGTGTTCGGGCCGCGCAACCAGGCACAGCCCTTCGCCATCGCGGGAAACTTCCAGTTCCTCGATGTCACGATCTCGTACCAGAACCTTGT
>JBBDWW010000036.1:0-1369 GCA_040902645.1 Dongiaceae bacterium
CAAGTATGCCGCGCAAGTGCAGACCACCGTCACGCCGCTCGAGCGCAACCGCGTCGCGGTCAGTTTCGCCGTCAGCGAGGGCGAAGTGGCGAAGATCCGCGCCATCAACATCGTCGGCGCGCGCGCTTTTGCGCAAGAAGACCTGCTCGGACTGTTCGTCCTGCGCACCCCGGGCTGGCTGACCTGGTACACGAAGCACGACCAGTACTCGCGCCAGCGCCTGTCGGCGGACCTGGAAACGCTGCGCTCGCACTACCTGGACCAGGGCTACCTCGACTTCACCATCGAGTCCACCCAGGTGTCGATCACGCCCGAGCGCAAGGATATCTACATCACGGTCAATATCAGCGAAGGCGAGAAATACACGGTATCGGAGGTGCGCATCGGCGGGCAGGCGCTGGTGCCGACGCAGGAGCTGGAAAAGCTGCTGCGCATCAAGCCGGGCGACGTGTTCTCGCGCCAGCGGCTGATCGAATCGCAGAAAGCGATCGCCGAGCGTCTCGGCAACGACGGCTATGCCTTTGCCAACGCCAACGCCGTGCCCGAGGTGAACAGGGAACAGCGCACCGTGGCGTTCACCCTCCTGATCGACCCGGGACGGCGCGTCTACGTGCGCCGCATCAACGTCGTGGGCAACAGCAAGACGCGCGACGAGGTCGTGCGCCGGGAGATGCGCCAGCTCGAGGGCGCCTACTACGATGCGTCGAAGATCCAGCTGTCGCGGCGGCGCATCGACCGCACACGCTACTTCAGCGAAGTCGCGGTCGACACCGCGCCGGTGGAAGGCCGGCCCGACCAGGTGGACGTCACCTACACGGTCGAAGAGCGCTCGACGGGCGCGCTGTCCCTCGGCGTGGGCTTTTCCACGCTCGACAAGGTCGTGCTCTCGGCGTCCATCACCCAACCCAACGTCTTCGGCACCGGCAAGTACCTGGCGTTCGAGCTGAACAGCGGCACGGTCAACAAGGTCTATTCGCTGTCCTACGTAGATCCGTACTACACGGTCGACGGCGTCAGTCGCGGCTTCGACATCTACAAGCGCGAGGTCGACGCCTCGACGCTCGCCACCAGCGCCTACAGCACCGACACGCTCGGCGGCGGCGTCAAGTTCAGCTATCCGCTGTCCGAGCGCATCACGGTGAGCCTCGGCGCGCTGGTCGAAAGTGTCGAGGTCACCACGTTCGCGACCAGCTCGGCCATCTACAAGGATTTCGTCGCCGACTTCGGCAACCAATACCGCTATGGCGCGATGACGGCGGCGTGGGCGCGCGACACCCGCGACAGCCTGATCGTCACCACGGACGGCCTGCTGACGCGCTTCAGCACGGAGCTGGCGGGAGGAGACCTGCAGTACTACCGCCTCGGCATC
>JBBDWW010000037.1:0-8932 GCA_040902645.1 Dongiaceae bacterium
GAAAGCACGCCCGCAATTCAATCCGCTCATTGTCCATATTGCCAACCGCACCATGGCGGCAACGTTGGTTTCAATGAACCGGGCTGCCGAGCGTCTGGCGGACATGTTCTGGCCCGGCCCACTGACACTCGTTTTGCCGCGACGAACGAACGCGCCGGTATCGCTGCTCGCCAGCGCTGGTTTGGACACACTGGCGATACGCATGCCGGCGCATCCCATCGCGCTCGATTTGATGCGCCTTAGCGGGCGCCCGCTGGCGGCACCTAGCGCCAACCGTTCCGGCCGCCTCACCCCGACCGAGGCGGCGCATGTTGCAGCGTCGTTAGGCGATCGCATCGATCTCATTCTCGATGGCGGACGTTGCGCGATCGGTATCGAAAGCACAGTGCTGGATTTGAGCGAGCCGACGCCGCGGATGCTTCGTCAGGGCGGTCTGCCGCAGGACGCAATCGAAGCCATCATCGGCCCGATGACATCCGGGCACGGCGACGGTCCGATCCGATCGCCCGGCATGACGGCGAGCCATTATGCGCCGTCAATCGGACTGCGAATGAACGCGACGTCCGTGGCGGCAGCGGAAGCGTTGCTGGCGTTCGGCCCGCACCCCCTGTCCGGTGCCGCTGCAACGCTGAACCTGAGCGCGAATTCGGACCTGACCGAGGCCGCAGCCAATTTCTTCGCGATGCTGCACCGGCTCGACGATCGGCGCTATAGCGGCATCGCGGTCATGCCGGTTCCGGGAACAGGGCTTGGCACTGCGATCAATGATCGCCTCTGCCGCGCCGCGGCGGATGACGCCGGCAACCGGGGCGATTAATCTGACGTTGATGGAACATCCCGATCCATTCGTTCCCCGCGTACAGGCATTGCTCGGCAAGGCTGGCTACCTCGCTTCGCCGGAACATATGGCTCGTTATCTCCGCGACTGGCGCGGCCTGTATGAGGGTAAAGCCCGCCTCGTGGCGCGACCGGGCTCGACAGAAGAGGTCGCGGCCCTGGTCCGACTCTGCGCCGAAGAACGAATCGGCATCGTCCCGCAAGGCGGCAATACCGGGCTGGTCGGCGGCGCGACGCCATCGACGGGCGGAAGCGATATCGTGTTATCGCTCGAACGTCTGAACCGCATCCGATCGCTCGATCCGGCCGATTTCAGCATAACTGTCGATGCCGGCTGCATTCTTGCCGACGTACAGAACGCCGCTGCCGGCGTCGACCGGCTGTTTCCGCTGAGCCTCGGCGCCGAGGGAACGTGTCAGATCGGCGGTAACATCTCGACCAATGCCGGCGGGATCAATGTCGTGCGTTACGGCAACACGCGAGACCTCGTTCTTGGCCTCGAGATCGTGCTGCCGGACGGTTCGATCTGGGACGATCTTCGTCGCGTGCGCAAAGACAACACGGGCTATCCCTTGCGGCAGCTCTTCATCGGCGCCGAAGGCACGCTGGGCGTTATTACCGCGGCGGCTTTGAAACTCTTTCCAGTTCCGCGGCAGCGGGCAACGGCCCTCGTCACGGTCGGCGATGCGCAATCGGCTTGCAATCTGTTCAGCTTCTTCGAGACGCGCCTCGGCGATTGCATCGCCAGCTTCGAGTATATGTCGGCGGCGGCGCTGCAGCTCGCGATCGACCGGATTCCGGGCACCGTGTGGCCATTGGGCGCGCCCGTCTCCGACTGCGTGCTCATCGAACTGAGCTGGACGCTCGAACAACCGCCCCTCTCGGAATTGCTTCAGGCTACCCTCGCCGACGGCATGGAAGCCGGTTTCCTCGTCGATGCCGTCCTGGCCGACAGCGAAGCCAAGCGACTGGCACTCTGGCGCATCCGGGAAGCGGTTGTGGAAGCGCAGCGGGTGACGGGCGCGAGCATCAAGCACGATGTCTCCGTGCCTATTTCCGAAGTCGCCGCGTTCATGACGCAGGCGCACGCTGCGGTATCGAAGATTCTGCCGGGCACGCGCATTTTACCTTTCGGCCATCTCGGTGACGGGAACATCCACTATAATCTGATGCGCCCGCTTTCGATCGAGGATCCGGCATTCCTCCATCAAGCCGAAATATTGACCCGTGCCGTCCATGACATCGTCTGCGCCTTTGGTGGATCGTTCAGCGCCGAACACGGACTGGGGCAGTTGCGTCGCAGCGAAGCCGATCGATACAAGTCGACGTCGGAACGCGAGGCGATGAAGCGCATCAAGACTGTCTTCGATCCGCATGGATTGATGAACCCCGGAAAGGTCCTATGAGCGACTCCATCACCGGTACGTACCGGGCCCCGCTCGACGACATTCAATATTCGTTGCAGGCCTATGGATCCATCGCTTCACTGCGGCAGTTCCCGCGGTTCGAAGCAGCGACCCAGGATATTGTCGACGCTATCCTGACCGAGGGTGGGCGGTTCGCCGAGCGGGTGTTTGCACCGCTCGACCGCGTCGGCGACCGACATGGCTGCGCGCTGCGGGGTGTCGATGTCATAACGCCGCCGGGATTCCGCAATGCATATCGCAGCTTCGTCGAGCAGGGTTGGCAGGGTGTGCCGTTCGATCCCGAACATGGCGGTCAGGGTTTGCCATGGACGGTTTCCGCCGCGCTCCAGGAGATGTGGTATGCGGCGAATATGGCGCTGTCCCTATGCCCGCTGCTGACGCAGGGCGCGATCGACCTGCTTGAGACGCATGCCAGCAGCGCGCAGAAACGGCGATATCTCGGGAAGCTCGTCTCCGGCGAATGGAGCGGGAGCATGAATCTGACCGAACCGCAGGCTGGCAGCGATGTCGGCGCGCTGACTACCCGCGCATTCAAGGACGTTGATGGCTGGCGCGTCATCGGACAGAAGATTTTTATTACGTTTGGCGAACATGACTTGACTGACAATATTGTGCATCTGGTGCTTGCCCGTACCCCCGATGCGCCGGTCGGCACCAAGGGAATTTCACTATTCATCGTGCCGAAATTTCTTGTCGATTCCGACGGTAGAATCAGTGAGCGCAACGATCTCCGCTGTCTCTCGCTGGAGCGCAAGCTCGGCATTCACGGCAGTCCGACCTGCGTCATGTCCTACGGCGACAACGGCGGTGCCGCCGCGGAACTGGTCGGTGAGGTCAATCAGGGTATGGCTCTGATGTTTACAATGATGAACAACGCGCGCCTTGCGGTAGCGATCCAGGGCCTCGCCTGCGGCGAGCGCGCCTGGCAGGCCGCCCACGCTTACGCCGGCGAGCGCCACCAGGGAAGGACAGCCGGGACACCGGTCGGGAAATCGACCGCCATCGTCAATCATCCGGACGTGCAGCGCATGCTGATGACGATGCGGGCGCTGCTCGAAGGCATGCGGGCGTTGGTCTACGCGACCGCCGCCGCGACGGATCGCGCACGCCAGATGGAACCCGGCAACCGGCGCGACCATTGGCAGGCACGCGCGGATCTGTTGACGCCGGTGGCGAAAGCCTGGTGCACCGATCGCGGCTGCGAGATCGCGGATCTTGGCATTCAGGTCCATGGCGGCATGGGTTACATCGAAGAGAGCGGTGCGGCACGGATTTACCGGGATGCCAGAATCGCACCGATCTACGAGGGCACCAACGGCATCCAGGCGATTGATCTGCTCGGCCGCAAGCTGCTGCGCGATCAGGGCGCTACCGTCTTCGCTCTCTGTGACGAAGTACGCGAGGCGGCCCGCGGCAACGCCTCCGGCACTATGACGGCGACGCCGCTGCAAAAACCGGTCCTGGCCGCGATCGATCGGCTGGAGCGATGCTCGAGACACCTCATCGCCGCCGGGAATCCAAACGACGCTCTTGGCGTCGCGGCCCCGTATCTGCGATTGCTCGGCACCAGCATCGCCGCCTCGCTGTTGGTAGAGGGCGCTATGTTGGCATCGCAACGCGCTGGCAGGGAGAATGACGCGGCGCGGCGCAATGCTATTGTCTCTTTCTTCTGCGCCAGCATTCTCCCGGAAACGGGGATGCTTGAAGCACAGATCCTAGCGGATGGCGTACTCGGCGCAACGGCGCCCGCCGGGCTTGAGCTGGCATAGGGATCATGAGACGCCGCAAAATACTCTTCATATCTGCCGATCAATGGCGCGGGGAATGCCTCTCGGCGCTTGCGCATCCCTGCGTGCGTACGCCGAACCTCGATCGGCTTGCTGCTCGCGGCATGCTGTTCCGCAATCACTACGCCCAATGCTCGCCCTGCGGGCCCTCACGCACGAGCATGCTGACGGGTCTCTATTTGCTGAACCATCGCTCCGGACGTAACGGAACACCGCTCGATGCGCGCCATACGAATCTGGCTATCGAGGCGCGCAAGGCCGGTTTCGATCCTGTGCTGTTCGGTTACACGGATACGAGCGTGGACCCGCGCCAGTATAATCGCGCCGATCCGATTCTGACGACCTATGAAGGCGTAATGCCGGGCTTTTCGGTCGGGCTGCAGCTCGATGACCGGATGGCGGCCTGGATCCAGGATCTAACGGCCAGAGGCTACGATCTGCCCGAGGGGCGCCGTAGCGTCTACCGCCCCGGTCCTGATTATCCCGGCGCCGCAGACCACGGCCATAGTTTCAGCCCGACGATCTTCTCGGCCGAGCATAGCGAAACCGCTTTCATGGCGAATGCGGCGCTCGACTATATGCGTGCACACCAGAACGAAGACTGGTTCATGCATCTCGTGTTCCTTCGTCCGCATCCGCCCGTCATCGCGCCGGAACCTTACAATGCGATGTACGACCCGGCCGATGTGTCCATGCCAATACGCGCCACCTCGCCTGACGGCGAGGCAGCGCAGCATCCCTATTTGAAATATCTGCTGTTTCACCAGCGCGAGATCGGCTGGTACAGCGAGCATTTTCCTGGCGACCTGCGCGAAATCGACGAGCGCGAGACGCGGCAGCTTCGAGCGACCTATTACGGCATGATCAGCCAGGTGGACGATCAGATCGGCCGAATCCTCGACCATCTCGCGAGCACCGGCGAGGACAAGGATACGTTAATTCTTTTCACCTGCGATCACGGCGAGATGTTGGGCGATCACTGGATGTGGGGCAAGGAAGGTTATTTCAACCGCGCGTATCATATTCCGCTGATCGTCGCTGACCCGACGGCGGCCGGCGACGCCGGTCGCGGCCGGATCATTTCGCGGTACGCTGAAGCCGTCGATATCATGCCGACAATCCTGGATTGGCTTGGCCTGCCAATACCCGCAAATTGCGATGGGCGATCCCTTCGCCCGCTTTTATCCGGCAACACGCCACCGGATTGGCGGCGCGAGGCGCATTGGGAATACGATTTCCGCGATGTGGTCAAGCAAGGGCCGGAGCAGGCGCTCGGCATATCGAGTGACGAATGCACCCTCTCGGCCATCAAAGGCGACCGCTTCAAGTATGTGCATTTCGCTGCCCTACCGCCGCTTCTTTTCGATCTGACAAGCGATCCGGGCGAATTGCGAAATGTCGCAAACGATTCGGATTATCAGGCGATCAGACTCGATATGGCCGAACGCATGCTGTCATGGCGCATGCGTCACGCCGAACGCACATTGGCAAATACGCAATTGACCGCGAGCGGCCCTATCGAGCGAAACGAACCCCGATACTCTGAGCCCGGCAACAGCGCCTGACGCGCACCCTCGTCGGGTGACAAGCGTCATCATACGGCCTCACGCATCGCCGGTTGCGGTCGCCGTGACGATGGCATCGATGAAGAGCTCGCCGCCGCTGCCGTCGGTAATCGTCCTGTTCTGAACATCCACCGTGACCTTGGGCGCGACGGAGCCTGCGCGCGATGCGCGTTCACGCGCCTGTTCTGAAGCGCTGTCTTGCGCAAAGCCGATGGCATCGTTCAGGTTTCGGAAGTCGCGAACGCCGGTCGCAAGATGCAGCCGGAACAGCCCCTGAGAGGGAGACGTGATCAGAAGCTGAACCTTCTGACGGATACCCGCGACCGCAGCACCGATCGCGTTCGCGACGTCGGCACCTTTGGGCAAAACGAGTTCGGCAGCAAGGAGGCGACCGACGTCTGGATAGTAGGTAGCGGCGGGGGCACCGACGGCGACCAGCGCCTGGCGCAATTTCAGGCCAACATCGAGCATGTGATGCGTATTGGCGTTTTTCGCCGCGAGCGCACTTCGAACCAACAATGCCCCCCCTTCACCCCAGGCCGTTCTCGGCAATCCAAATTGTTCGGCGAACAATGTTTCGACAATGACCTCTGCGGACTGATAGACGACGCGATCGTAGACACGTTGCGCAAGCGACGCCGGGTCTTCGGCCCGCAGGTTGCCGCCGCGAACTGCCAATTCGAAACCCGCAACCGCCGCCTCACGCGACCAGGAATCGTGGAGACCGAGTACATGCGCCGCATCGCTGGGCGTAATGCCGGCGGCACTGACCAGACCGCGCGCAATGAGGCGGTCGATTGCGGCAGGATCAGCGGGGCTTTGGATGATTTCCGCCATAGGGGTCGGGGAAACGGGCAGCCGATCGAGAATGCGACGCCCGATTCGGCTCACCTGTTGCAGGGCGGCGGGATTGATATCGCGACGCCAGATGAAGCGACCGTCATAGGGCATCGCGTCCGATGAATCCGCCGCCCGCCGGAGCGACGTCGCGACATGCGGATGCTTGGTAGCGAGAAGCGATAGCGGCATCACGCGCCGCGGCCCCAAAGTCAGCGCACCGTCCTCGAAGAACAAGGCCTCGCTGTCTCCGCCCAGCCCGTAGCTATGGACGGCAATCGCTTCGGTCATCGTTCGCCAGCCGCCAACGGTGGCGCCATTAGGGTCGACCGCCGGCAAACCGTCGCGCAGCAGCGCAATGTCCGTGGTGGTGCCCCCGATATCGGAGATCACAGCATCGCGGCGGCCTGACAAATAATAGGCGCCGATGGCGCTGGCCGCGGGCCCGGACAGGATGGTTTCAACCGGGCGCTCCATGGCCAGCTCCGCCGACATCATCGATCCGTCGCCGCGAACGATCATCAACGGCGCGTTGATACCCCGCGCATCGAGGATCGAACGCACGGCCTGGATCAGACGTGCGATGCGCGAGATAAGGCGCGCATTCAGCAGCGTCGTCAAAGCGCGGCGCGGTGCATCGAGCTTCGAGGTCAGCTCGTGACCGCAGGTAACGGGATGATGGGAGAGCTCGCGGATGATGGCGCGCGCGCGATGTTCATGCGCGGGATTGCGAACAGAAAAGTAGCTCGATACGGCAAACGCTTCGACCGATGGCGCATGTTCCCGCACCGCGGCGCGGAGTGCCTGTTCATCCAGCGGCGCCTGCTCGTCCCCCGACGGGCTATGGCCACCACCGATCATGACGACGGGGCTACCCGCTGCCGCCTCGCTCAATCCCGCGCGACCCATCGCAGCGGTGTCATATCCGATCAGGACAAGACAGGCGGAGGCGCTGACGCCTTCGACCAGCGCATTCGTCGCCAGCGTCGTCGATAACGCGACGAGGTCGACCTCGAGACCGGTTTCCGGAGCAATACGATCGATCGCAGCGCCGATCCCCTGGGCAAGATCGTCGTGGGTCGTCAGCGCCTTTGCAGAGCTGAGAACACCGCGCTGCCGGTCGAGCAAGACTGCATCTGTGTATGTCCCGCCGGTATCGAGACCCAGTAAGACCGTCAATGTAAGCCTCGTATTCCTGCGGCTACTTCCGTGACGAGCGCTGCGACGATGCGAAGCAGGTTACATCCATAGTCAACAGCAACGGTTCCAAAAGATGAACAGCGTCTTTATAGTTGCCGGCATCGTTCAGGCTGAACGACGTGGCAGCGAGCATTTTGGATGACGCGGTCACTGTGGTTTTGTCAGAGAGACCTCAGCAGGCATCCTACCCGTACCCGTTGACCCGGGCAGAAACTAGGCGGATCGGCAGTTATGGACAAGAAGCGCGATACGGCGGGGCGTAACCCTATCCGATGAGTGACAGGCTCGACACGCATTACTGGCTCACCGCGTATTTGCGCCGCTGTTCGATCGAAGGCATTCCCGCTCACGTCCGGTATAGCGGCGATCGCTCGCGGGGCAGCGTCATCCTGAAAATCGCCCATGTTCCATCGGCTACCTGCCGGCTTCTGGTCGAGGTGCTCGATCCTGAGGGTCAGCCGGCATGGATGATCGCAGGCACGGATCGTTGTACCCATGCTGAAGCAGATGCGTATATCGAACGCGCCCGACACCGAGATCCGGATCTTTGGATTCTGGAGGTCGAAGATCGGCTCGAAAACCATCCTCTGGATGGCCACCTGATTACAGTCGGCGCCGTGCGTTGAACGAGCCGACGATGTCGGTATGTGCAGCAACATAGGGAAGCGATGGTGCCCAGGGCCGGAATCGAACCAGCGACACGCGGATTTTCAATCCGCTGCTCTACCAACTGAGCTACCTGGGCGCCGAACGAGCCGGCCGGCTTATAGTGAAATCCCTCTTCATTGTCCAGCAATCCGCCGGCCCTTCTAGCGATCCCCCTCGTCGCCGTCTTCGCCTGTGCCCTCCGATCCTTCAGCCGGCTCCTGTGTCGGGATGCGATACTGATTGGTCAGCCATCGGCCGAGATCGATATCGGCGCATTTCGTGGAGCAGAACGGTTGAAATCGTTCGGCTGCGGGCTCGCCACAGATTGGGCAGCCCTTGCCGCTACGATTGGCGCGCGCGGTCTTCCGAGTGGGTTTGACGGAAGCGCTCATAGCCCCCCGGTTAGCGCGTCCAGGCCGTCGATTTCAAGCCCTCTCCATCGAGCACGGGAGATCGAAAACGCTTCGTAAAGGTCGGGGCCGAGATGCCGTCGTCCAATTTCGATCAACCCCAGCGGCGACATACCGCCGACCCATGGTCCGGCAGGGTCGATGGTCATTGCCGTCTGGAGCTTGCCAGCGATCGTGCGGCGGCGGCCAGACGCCCGCATGCCTATGTAATCGATCTTAAT
>JBBDWW010000038.1:0-7742 GCA_040902645.1 Dongiaceae bacterium
ACCGACGAACAAACCGTCGACCGTCGGCAGGGCTGCAATCGCTTCGGCATCGGCCAGCGCACCGGGCGTTTCGATCATTGCGAAACAGCGCGCCCGTCGATTTTCGCGGTTCGTGAAATTGTGCGGCGTGCCGGCATAGTCATGCGTCCGGCTGAACCCGACGCCGCGCGTACCGAGCCGCGGATACTTTGCATACGCCGTCGCAACGCGCGCATGATCGACATTCTGAAGTTGCGGCAGGATCACGCCGTCCGCGCCGGAATCGAGCGCGTACTGGATCGGCACGCGCTCCGAGTGCGACACGCGCACATAAACCGTGAGGCCAACCCGCTTCGCACCGACGACCAGCTCGTCGGCCGCCTCGATGCCGATCGCGCCATGTTCCATGTCAATCAGGACGATGTCGTAGCCGACGAGCGCTGCGATTTCGCAGGTCGTCGGATGGGCACGCTGCAGCCAGAAGGCGAGTTTCGTCGTGCGGCTGACACTCTTCTTGCTGGATCGCTTCGGTCGCTGGCTCATGCTGATCTCCCCTCGTCGGTTCGAACCGATCGGGCAGCCGGCTGAGCGGATTGTGCGAACCGTCAGCTCGTTCGATGGCCCGCTTCGCTGCGCTTGATGAAGCCGCCCATGCCCTCGCGCCCCTTCCAATGGGGCCCATCCACGATCAGGTCGCCGCGCAGAAAGACCTTTTTCACGCGACCCGTCAATGAGCGACCTTCGAACAGGCTGTAGTCGATCCGGCTGTGATGCTCGCTCGCCCGGATCGTCCACGTCTCGTTCGGATCGAACAAAACGATGTCGGCATCGGAGCCGACGGCGATGGTTCCCTTGCGCGGAAACAGCCCGAACAGCTTCGCCGGCGTCGTCGACGTCACCTGCACGAAGCGGTTGAGCGACAAGCGGCCGTTCCGGACGCCGCCGTCATAGACCAGCGGCAAGCGCGTCTCCACGCCGGGCGCGCCGTTGGGGATCTTGTTGAAATTATCGTGGCCCTGCTGCTTCGAGTATTTCATGCCGAGCGGCTGTTCGTTGAAACAGAACGGGCAGTGATCGGTCGAGATGACCTGCAGATCATCGGTACCGAGGCCGCGCCACAGCATCGACTGGTGATGATGATCGCGCAGCGGCGGCGTCATCACGAACTTCGCGCTGTCGAAACCCGGCCGCTCATATTCTTCCTTGGTGAGAAACAGATAATGCGGACAGGTTTCCGCATGAACCCGGATGCCGCGGTCGCGCGCCGCGGTTACGGCCGCGAGCGCTTCGGCGGCCGAAAGATGCACGATATAAACCGGCGCTTCGGCCAGCTCCGCCAGGGTAATCGCGCGCTGTGTCGCCTCGCCCTCCATCAGGCTCGGCCGCGTGCTTTCGTGATAGCGCGGCGCGGTGTGGCCGGCGGCCAGCGCTTCCTCGATCAGCACCTGGATGACCGGCCCGTTCTCGGCATGCATGCAGATCATGCCACCATTGTCGCGGGCGACCCGCATCGCCTTGAAGATTGTCGCATCGTCGACCATCAGTACGCCGGGATAGGCCATGAACAATTTGAAGGTCGACACGCCCTCGCGATGGATCAGCGACTTCATGTCGATCAGGACCTGCTCGCTGACCTTGGTCAGGATCAGATGGGCCGAGACGTCGACGCAGGCCGTCGCCGCGCGCTTGTGCCAATCTTCCAGCGCATCGTGAGGCGTGCGCCCGTCCTGGTTGCAGAAATCGACCAGCGTGGTGGTGCCGCCGAAGGCCGCCGCTTTCGTTCCGCTGCCGAATGTATCGGCCGTGCGCGCGACGCCGAAATCCCAATCGAGATGCGTATGCACGTCGACGCCGCCGGGCAGAACGAGGAGCCCCTGCGCGTCATGCACCTCGGCGTGATCGCCGACGGGAATGTTGAGACCGATGGTACGAATGCGACCGCCATCGACCACGATGTCGGCAACATAGTCGTCGCTGGCCGTAATGATGCGTCCGTTTCGGATCAGCAAGGTCATCGCATCCCCCTGTTTTCCGGCCAGATGGCCGGCTGCGTTCAATTCCGCACGGCCATCTTCAGGCTGAGCGGCGACACCTGGTCGGCGGTTCGCTTCGCCCAATCCATCGTCGGCACCCGCGCGAGCGCACGGCGCTGTCCCGCTTCAAGCCGGTCCAGCACCTCGTCCTGGTCCATGGTCAGCACCTTGCGATCGGCAACGACCTGTTCGCCGTTCACGAATACGTCGCGCACGGCCGCGGCAACGCCGGAATAGACCAGCGAGCGCAGCGGATCGCGGACCGGCCGCATCGAGGGATGCGTGAGGTCGACCAGCACGATGTCGGCCTTCGCCCCGACGGAGATCCGGCCCAGATCGTCGCGCCCCAGCGCCTTCGCGGCGCCCAGGGTTGCGATCTCGAACACGTCTTCGGTGCGCAGCAGGTCGACATGGCCGCTCGCGACCTTCGACATGAGGCCCGCGATGCGCATTTCCTCGATCATGTCATGCGGATAGCAATCGGTGCCGAGCGCCATATTGACTCCTGCCGCCCGATAACCGCCGAGCGAACGCATCATATCGCCCCATTGCGCAAAGGCGCGCGGGCAATGCACGACCGTCGTGCCGCTCTCGGCCAGCCGTTCGAGATCGCGATGCTCATAGTGATTGATCCAGGGGTGCTGATCGATATTGATCGCATGACCGAGCAGCGTCTTCGGCCCCAGCACGCCGATCTCGGCAAGCCATTCGATCGGCGTCTTGGCATGGCGGCGCATCATCTCGCGATGCTCCATGACCGATTGCGAGGCATGGGTCTGAAGCGGGATGTCGCGATCTTCGGCGGCCTGCTTGCAACGCTCGAAAAGATCGGGCGTGCAGGTATCGGCTTGCGCCGCGCCGACCATGCCATGCAGGCGGCCGGAGGAATGCTCCATCGCCTCGTCGATCATCTCGAGCGCCCGCGACAGGTTCTGGACGCCCTTCTCTTCGTACCAGGTGTAGAGATGATCCTTCCCGTTGGGCGTGTACCAATGGCCGGACTGCACCATCGGGCAGACATAGGTGCGGATACCGGTGCGGCCGAGCATATCGACCCAGCCGTCATGGGGCAGGCCGGAGCAATAGAGCTCGGCCATCGTCGTGCAGCCGCTGCGCAGGAGATCGGAAACGGAAGCCTGCGTTGCGGCAATCGCCGATTCCTCATCTTCCTGCAAGAGCCACGTATATTCGAAGAGCTGCGTCATCCCCATATGCTTGGACGCCAGATCCTCGAAGAAGCCCTTGCCGTGCATCTCCATGTAGGCATGCAGATGCAGATCGAGCAGACCGGGCATGACCATGACGCCCTCGCCGGGAATCGTCCGGTCGGCATTGCCCGGAAACTCCGGTCCTACATGGACGATCTTGTCGGCCGTGAAGGCGACATCGACATTGCGCAGGAACTGATGGTGCCCGGTCGACGCATCGTACGCGATCAACCAGTCGGCATTCTTGATCACGGTCGTCGTCATCGCGCTGGCCTCCTGGCCCGGTTGGTGGTGCAGGCGAGCATTCCGACGATGCTCGCCTGCGCCGATTTCGCTACGATCGTCAGCAGCCCTTATGGTTGGGTCCGTGCCCCTGCCAGTCCTTCGGCAGTTCTGGAATCCGTCCATCGTAGTAAGGCAGTTCGTCGACGCGCGGCTTGTAGCTGCCATCGTCGATGCATTTTCTTACATGCAAGGCGATCTCTTCGAGCGTCGCGAACCAGACGCCGCCCTTCTTCTGCATATCCTCGATCATCTTCGAGACGCGCCGGCAGCGCGCGAGACGACCGGACACAAAGGGATGCCACACGGCAATCCACAAGCCCCGCTCCTCCCACATCGCTTCGAATTCCGACATATAGACGTTCATCGTCTCGTCCGGCGATTTGATCGGCATCATGTAGTTCATGTCCGGGCTATGGGTGTAATGCGGCCAGTCGTCCATCGCCCAGTGTGACGGCAGTTCGATCAGGCTGCCGTTGCTGCATTTCAGGACATAGGGAATATCGTCGCCCATCAGCGTCGAGTCGTACAGAAATCCATGCTTGCAAAGAATCTCTGGAGAATTCTTCGAGAAATTGTAGAGCGGCGCCCGATATCCGCGCGGCGCTTGGCCGGTCATCTTCTTGATCGTCTCGAGCGCGCGCCCGGTCCAGTATTCCTCATCCTCGCGGCTCTGCTCGTTCGGATGCTCATGGAGATAACCATGATGCGCGATCTCATGGCCGCCCTTCAGAATCGGATCGACGAGTTGCGGGTAGCGCTCCATGCACCAGGCGGGGAAGAAGAAGGTCTGCTTCAGCCCGTGATCCTTGAACATCTCGAGAATGCGCGGCACCGCGATCGTATCGTATTTCAGCCAGGACATGGTCGACAGCATCGTCTCGGCCCGATTCGGATGCGCGAGATGCAGAATACTGTCGCTGTCGATGTCGAAAGTGATGGCCACGGCGACGCGCGCGTTATTCGGCCAGGGAACAGGATTCGATATCATCGGATACCCCTCTCGGTTTCGGTTCAGTCGGTCATGATTTGACGGCGGCAATGCCTTCGATTTCGATCAGCAGATCCTCGAAGGCAAAACCTGCGACGCGCACCGCGGTCGCCGCCGGACCCGGGTCGGCGATATGTTCCATGCGTACTTTGGTCATCGCTTCCCAGAACTCGGTGACGGCACGACCTTCGCCGGCAAACTGGTAATAGGTGTTGAGCTTTACGAGGTCGGCCATCGTGGCGCCGCCTTCCTCAAGCACGCGGTTCATGAACCGGAAGACGTCGCGGGTCTGCGCGGCGATGTCGCCCTTCCCGACGGTGCGGCCATGCGCGTCAGCGGAGATCTGGCCGCCGAGAAAGATCAGATCGCCAACCTTCCAACCCTGCGAAAACGGGACGGGCATGCTCCAATCCCAATGGTCCTTCGGCATCAACCTCGATTTCGGGCCGACTGCGGCGATCGCCTCGATTTCGATCAGGAGATCCTCGTAGGCGAAGCCCTCGACCCGGACCGCCGTGCCGACCGGCCCGGGATCCGCGAGATATTCGAGGCGCACGCTGGTCATCTCTTCCCAGAAACGCGTGACCTCAGTCCCCTCGCCGCGATGGCAATAATAGGTGTTGAGCTTGACGATGTTTGACAGATCGGCGCCGCCTTCCTGCAGCACGCGACGGATCGATTCGAAGACATTCCGGGTCTGGGTCGCGATATCGCCCTTGCCGATCGTGCGGCCCTGCGCATCGGCTGAAATCTGGCCACCGACGAAGATCAGATCGCCCACCCGCCAGCCCTGCGAGAACGGCACGGGCATGCTCCAGTCCCAATGATTCTTCGGCATGAGCCGCTTCTTGGGGCCGATCGCGGCGACCGCCTCGATCTCGATCAGCAGGCCCTCGAAGGCGAAACCCGACACGCGAACCGCCGTGCCGACCGGGCCCGGGTCGGCTAGATATTCGAGTCGGACCCGGGTCATCTCCTCCCAGAATTCGGTGACCGCGGGCCCGTCGGCATCCTGATGATAATAGGTGTTGAGCCGGACGATATCGGAGAGGTCCGCGCCGGCGGCGTTCAGTACCGTCTTGATATGTTCGAACACGTTGCGCGTCTGGGTCGCGATATCGCCCTTGCCGATGGTACGGCCGCGCGCATCGGACGAAATCTGGCCGCCGACGAAGATCAGGTTGCCGACCTGCCAGCCCTGGGAAAACTTGACCTTCATGCTCCAGTCCCAATGGCCCTCCGGCATGATCTGCGTCTTCTTCATCGTTAGGTCCTTTGCCTCCTTTGGTGCCGCAATCTAGGAAACCGGGTCGGGATCGGCGTCCGGGTCCGCTTGCTTGCCGCGAGCCAATTTGACACGAACCAGACGCGTGCGCGGATCGAGCGCATCGCGCAGCGCATCGCCGACCAGATTGAAACCGATCACCAGCAGGAAGATCGCGATGCCCGGCAATGTCGAGGCGTGCGGCGCGATATGCAGCACGGTCCGCCCCTCGCTGGTCATGATGCCCCATTCGGCGGTCGGCGGCTGCACGCCGAGTCCGAGGAAACTGAGACCGGCGGCGGTCACGATGATCGTGCCGACAATTGTCATCGAATAGACGACCGAGGCCGCCACGACATGCGGCAGCATCTCGCCAAACATGATGCGGAGATCGGAGGATGCGGCGGCGCGCGCCGCCTCGACATAGCCGAGTTCGCGTTCGGCCAGCGCCTGCACATAGACGACCCGCGTATTGTAGGGCACCAGCACGACGACCAGTGCAATCACTAAATTTTCGAGGCCGGGCCCGAGAAAGAAGGCGAGCATGATGGCGAGCAGTACCATCGGAAAAGCGAACAGGACATCCATCACGCGCATGATCAGATGACCGAAGCGCTCGTAATAGGCGGCGATCAGGCCGAGCGGCACCGCGATGATACCGCCGAGCAGCACCGGCGCGAGGCCGGCGATCAGCGATAGGCGCGTGCCGTAGATCAGGCGGCTGAGAACGTCCCGTCCGTGATTGTCGAGCCCGAAAATATGGCCTTCGGTGCCCATGCCCTGCAGCCGGAGGGCGGGATCCGCATCGTCCGGCCCGTAGGGCGCGATCCAGGGTGCGAAGATCGCCGTCAGGATGAAGACGCCGACGATCACAGTACCGAGCAGAGCAAAGCGATCGGAGATCAGCGCGCGCCAGACAAAATAGAATGTCGAGCGCGCTCGCGCCGGCTTTACGGCAGGCGTGGCGGGCGCCGCAATAGCGCCGGGCATGGCGGCGGGCCTCATCGCCCGTTCCTCAGCGCCGCCGGACATCGAGACCATAGACGATGATATCGGCCAGGAGATTCGCGAGCACGAACACGACCGCGATCGCCAGGATGCAGCCCTGCACCATCGGCACGTCGCGCTGCAGAATGGCGTTGTACAGAAGCAATCCGATGCCGGGCCAGTTGAAGATGATCTCAGTGAAGATCGCGCCGCCGAACAGATAGCCGATCTGCAGGCCGCACATATTGGCGAAAGTCGGCATGACATTGCGCACGCCATGGCGGTAGGTCACGCGAAAATCGCTGAGCCCGCGGGCGCGCGCCGAGAGGATGTAAGGCTGGCCGAGCGTGTCGATCAGCGCGCCGCGCGTGACGCGCGTAACGATTGCGACCGAGGTTGCTGCCGTGGTTACCGCCGGCAACACCAGATGATGAATGAGGTCGGGAAAACCACCGGGGTTGGCCATGTTGTACATGCCGGACATCGGGAACCATTTAACGTTCACGCCGAGCAGATAGAGCAGGACAATGCCAAGCCAGAAGACCGGCAGACTGGCGAGCAGCATCGCGAAAAATACGATCGACCGGTCGGTTGCGGTACGAAAACGGCGCGCCGCGGTCGTGCCGAGCAGAAAGCTGACCGGAATGACGATCAGTAGGCTGGCGCCGGTGAGGATGAGCGAGTTGCCGATCTTGTCGAGTAGAACTTCGGCGACCGGCTGGCGGAGCATCAGCGACTGGCCGAGATCGCCATGCAACAGGTTCCACACCCAGATCGCATATTGGACCAGCATCGGCTTGTCGAGGCCGAGTTGGGCGCGCAGCGCTTCGCCGCGCTCTTCCGTATAGAACATCGACAACAGCGTGTTCGCGATATCGCCCGGCACGAGCTGGAGCGATCCGAACACGACGAATGTCACGCCGATCAGCACCGGAATGGCGTGCAACGTGCGGATGGCAGCGAATCTCCACATGGCGCTCTACTGAAAAGGCCGGGGG
>JBBDWW010000038.1:7752-8928 GCA_040902645.1 Dongiaceae bacterium
AAAGACGACCGGCGCCCCTGATACTTACTGAGTCTTGTCGATGAGTGTCAGATCGGTCCAATGCTGCGGTGGCAGCACGAAACCTGTAATGCTGGGATTCATCGCATAAACGCCAAGCGGGCTGTGCGTCGGAATGAAAGCGGTATCTTCCTCGATCACAACCGTCTGGAGTTCATGAAGTTTCGCCAGCATTTCCTCTTCCGACATTGCCGCGCGCGCCGCCGCCAGTAATTCTCCGACCTTGGGATTGTCGTAGAAGCCGGCATTGAACCCGTTGGGCGGCAGGGCCGAAGGCGAGATCGACGCGTCGAGCCAATGGAACGCGTTTTCACCCCATGACAGCTGCATGAATCCGGTGCCTTCGCGCATGCCCTTGTTCATCTGCTGCATGTAGGTGCTGATCTCGAAGATCTCGATCTTCAGATCGACACCGATCCGCGCCCAGTCACGTTTGATCCATTCGGCATCCGCCACGGTGGCGACGTCGCCGGCACCGCCCGGCGTCCAATCGACCCGCACCTCGAACCCGTCGGGATAGCCGGCCTCGACCAGCAGTTCCTTCGCGCGTTCAGGGTCATACGGCATCGGCTTGTACGCCGGATCGTGGCCCGGACCGCCGAAGTTCAGGATGCTGTAGGCCGGTAGACATTGCCCGCGCCGCAGATAGGTGCAAAGGCCTTCCCGATCGATCGCCATGTAGAGCGCCTGCCGCACGCGCACGTCGTCGAGCGGCTTCTGCTTGAAGTTGATCCACATGAGATAGATCGTCGGTACCGGGGCCATGACGACATTCATGCCCTGGCCCTGGATATACTCGACCGAATCCGGCGTCGGTGTCGCGATGATGTCGACTTCGCCGGTCAGCAGAGCGAGCTCGCGCGTAGCCGCATCCGGAATGCCACGGATGATCAGCCGGTCGATCCGCGGGACGCGCTGCGGATCCCAATAGTCGGCATTGCGCTCCATCACGATCTTTTCGTTGACGACGCGCTCAACGAATTTGAAGGGCCCGGTTCCGACCGGATGCAGACTCACATCCTCGTTGCCCCACTGTTTCACCGATTCCGGGCTCAGCATACCAGCCGAACCGAAACCGCCCATCGAAATGCGACGCAGGAATTCCGAGTTCGGCTGCTTCAGGTTGATGCGGAACGTGTATTCGTCGACCGCCTCGTA
>JBBDWW010000039.1:0-8917 GCA_040902645.1 Dongiaceae bacterium
CCCCCGCCGCGGACCCCAGCGTCGCTCTGCCGGCCGTTCCGAGTGGCCTGACCTCGAAGGTGCCGCCACTTCCGCCCTCCAGACGCAGGCGAAGCCGCCGGTCCCAGACGATCTCCGTTTTCGGCAGGATCGGGGTCGCCGTCGGCATGGCCGCCGCCTCGCGACAGATCAGCACATGGCCGCGCCAGGTCAGTATCCGACAGCCGCCGAGTGTGCGTCCCTGTAACCGGTCGCTCTGGCGCAACTGACCGAGCAGGCGCACCAGCCCCTCGCGGCGCGGCGGATGCGCATCGCCACCGATGGCGAGCAGACAACGCAACAGGGCCGCCCGTGCGAGCGCCGGGGTCGCCTCTGCCAGCAGCCTGGGCGGCAACAACAGATAGCCTTCCGGCCGCAGGATCACGCCGGCAAGCAGATCGGCGATCGCAATGTCGCGGCTGGCGCGCGCAGCACCCATGACGTTCGCAGCCGCCGCAAGGCCACTGCGCGTACGATTCACATCGGCGACGTCGCCGAGTGCGCGGCGCCATCGCACGCGCTCGAAACGCGGGTCGCGGTTCGAGGGATCTTCGACCGCGTCGACAGCGTATCGTTCCAGGGTTGCCGCGAGCCGCATGCGCGGCAGCGCGAGCAACGGTCGCAGCAGCCTTACGCCGTCATGCATCGAAACGACGGCCATGGCAGCGAGACCGCTCGCACCGCTGCCATGGGCGAGGCGCATCAGGATGGTTTCGGCCTGGTCGTCCTGCTGATGCGCAAGCAGCAAATGCAGGACCGCCCGCTGCCGGCACCAGCCGGTGAGCAATGCATAGCGCGCCTCGCGCGCCGCCTCTTGAACGCCTGACGAGGGATGCGGGCCCTTCCAGCGCAGAATGTGCTGTTCGATACCGGCCGCGTGCAACCGGCGTCCGATCAGCCGCGCTTCGGCCGCGGATTCGGCGCGCAAGCCATGATCGACGGTGAGTGCGACCGCGCGACCGCCTTGGGCCGACGCCCAGTCGCGCGCGAGCAATGCGAGCGCCATGCTGTCGCAACCGCCGGAGACGGCGACCGCGGTTACCGGCGCTGTTTCGAACGGTGCCGCCGCCGCCATCGCGGCAGCGAACTCGGCGGCACCGACCGGCAGTGCTGCCAGCGGCGGTCGCGCCGTGGCGAGAGGCCTAGCTACAGCCGTAGCGCTGCCGCTCGCGGGCGGCACGATCCTGGATGTTGTCCGGCGCATTCGGGAATTGTTTGCGGAGCTGCCCCAGCGCGACACAGGCATCCTCGGTCTTGCCGAGTTGGCCGAGCGCCATGCCGAGCTTCAGCAGATTGTCGGGCGCTTTCCCGCTGTTCGGATATTTCTGATAGCCCTCGGCGAAAGTCAGCGCCGCCTGCTGATAATTGCCGCGCACATAATAGGTTTCACCGAGCCAGTATTGCGCATTGCCGGCCAGCAGATCGTCCGGGTGACGATCGAGGAACGTGCGCAGCGCCGCTTCGGCGTCGGGATAGTTCGCCTGACGCAGCAGGCCGAAGGCATGTTCGTACTGCTCTTCCGGCGTCGCACCCGGTAGGTCGTACGGGACCGTGGCGGCCGCCATGGTCGTCGAGCTTGCCGTGCTTGGCGTTCCCGCACCGGTCGCGGTCGGGTCAACGCCCGGCTGCGTTGCGAGCTGGGCATTCAGGTCATCTTCGGGAATCGTACCGAGCGTACCGCTGCTGCCCGATGAGGTCGGCACCGGCGCCTCACTGTGCGTGTCGGCATCCATCGTCGCCGCATCGGCCGTCATGCTGGTGCCCGCATCCGACATGGCACCGCCCGCGGGCAGCCCGCCTTGTTCGAGCGCGGTGAGACGGAAATCGACATCCTTGCTCAGCCGCTCGAGCTGCTGGTTCAACTGATCGATCCGGAACGTGATCTGTTCGAGTGTGCCGGTGACACGGCCGAGTTCGCTCTCGAGCTGCTGCAGCCGCACTTCCTGCGAGGCCGCGACATTGCCGGTCATGGCCGCATCGGCAGAACCGCCGCTGCCGGCGTAGACGTAACGCTCCAGATCCGAGAGCTCGCGTTGCAGCCGCTCGACGCGATCGGACAGTGCCTGCTCGTCCTGCGCGGCAGCGGGTACCGCGCCGGCCATCAGCAGCACCGTCAGTGCGGCGCCAATCAGCGATGCAATTCTACGCTTGGTCATCACGAATCCTTTCCGGCCGTGACCGGGAAGCTCCCTCGGCTGTCGCCCGGTTTGCGGCCACACCCGTATCATGGCCCGATTAAGGGCGAAAATATGACTTCGGGTCGGCCCCGAACGGCGAACGCCCGCCGGACAAGCCGGCGGGCGTTCAACACCATCCCTCGAGAGATCAGCGAAAAGACTACTGCGAGAGCACCGTCACTGCACGACGGTTCTGGGCATAGGCCGTTTCGTCGGAGCCGAGTACCGCCGGCCGCTCCTTGCCGTAGCTGATGACCTGCACGATGCGGTTCGGATCGAGACCGAGCGCCACCATGTAGTTCGCCTGCGCATTGGCGCGACGTTCGCCGAGCGCCAGGTTGTATTCGCGCGTGCCGCGCTCGTCGCAATGACCTTCGATGACGACGCGGTGCTGCGGATACGAATTGAGCCACGCAACCTGACGCTGCAGGACGCTCTGCGCCTCCGGTGTCAGGTCGTAACGGTCGTACCCGAAGAACACGCGATCGCCCACTTCGGCGACGAACTCTTCGGTCGAACCTGGCGCGTAAGACTGAACAGAAGCGATGTCGGGTGCCGTTGTGGTCGCACCGGCATCGCTGGTTACCACCGGCTCAGTCTCAGGCTCCGAGGAGCATGCGGCCGCGAGTACGAGCGCGGCAGCGAGGGTAAGCAGTTTGAATTTCATCTCGGGACCTCTCTCGACCCAATTAAGTTGGAGCAACGCCGGTCATACGATCTGTGGGCCAACATGAAGGTGGCCCCCGTCTGGGGCCCACCAGACCGACGGGTTCGGCAGAGCGCGCGGACTATATGTAGCGCCCCAAGCCCGTTCAACAATAATCCGCGTTGTTTAGCCGGAAATCAAACGATTCTGGCGTATCTCCGGCTACGGGATCAGTGGCGACCACGCAGGATCGGAACCATCCAGCGGCGTAATCAGTTCCCGCTCGTTATGGCCGGTCAGGTCGATCGAGTAGAGACGCACCGTGCCGTTGCCGCCGGGCGTCTGGCGGAAGAAAGCCAGAACCCGGCCGTTCGGTGCCCAGGTCGGGCCCTCGACCAGCCAGCCTTCGGTCAGTAGCCGCTCGCCCGAGCCATCCGGCCGCATCACGCCGATATAGAACTTGCCGCGGTCGATTCGCGTAAAGGCGATCAGATCGCCGCGCGGCGACCAGACCGGCGTCGCGTAGCGACCGTCGCCGAAGCTGATTCGCTGCACGTTTCCGCCATTGGCACTCATCGTATAGAGCTGCTGTGAGCCGCCGCGATCCGAGTTGAAGACGATCTGGCTGCCGTCCGGCGAATAGCAGGGCGAGGTGTCGATCGAGGGATGATCGGTGAGCTGGGACACGCTCCGGGTCCGCAGATCCATGGCGTAGATATCGGAATTGCCGCTCTTCGCGAGACTCATGATGACGGCGTTGCCGTCCGGCGAGAATCGCGGGGCGAAGGTCATGCCGGGGAAATCGCCCAGCACCTCCTGCTGACCGGTTTCGATATTGAACAAATAGACCCGCGGCCGGTTATTGAAATAGGAGAGATAGGTGATTTCCTGGGTCGAGGGCGAAAAACGGGGCGTGAGGACCAGATTATTTCCGTCGGTGAGAAATCTGTGGTTCTCCACGTCCTGGTCCATGATCGCTAGACGCTTCACGCGCCGGTCCTGCGGGCCCGATTCGGCGATATAGACGATCCGCGAGTCGAAATAGCCCTCTTCGCCGGTGATTCGCTTGTAGATCGAATCGGCGATGATGTGCGCGACCCGGCGCCAGTTTTCCGGCGTCGAGAAGTACGCGAGTCCGGTCATCTGCGATTCGCCGAACACGTCCCAAAGCCGGAATTCGACCTTCAGGCGGCCATCGGCCTCGGTCGTGGTGGTCCCGGTGACCAGCGCCTCCGCGTTGATCACGCGCCAGTCGCCGAAGCGCGGCTGCGCGCGCAGCGATTCCGGTGTCTGAATGAAGGCCTGCGGGTCGATCGGCTTGAACAGGCCCGAGCGCTCGAGGTCGGCTGCAACCACCCGCGCGATATCGGCGCCGAACGTACCGTCCGGTCCGGTTGCACCGAAAAAATCGGTGATCGCGATCGGAATCGGCCGCAGCGTCGGCTGGGTGAGGTCGACGACAGGTTCGGCCCGGCTTTCCGTGCCGAACGTGAGGCCGAACGTGAGAATGACGAGGGCAGCGATTGCGAATCGGCGAATCACGCGAAACCTCCCTGACGGATCTCAGCTTCCTGTGGCGGAAGTCGGCGACGATCGCCTGCTCCGGAATGGCCCGGCGCGGCCCGATTCCTGCCTATAAACCCAAACTCGGGCAACTTTGTGTCATCGGTCAACCAAGAACATTCCGCGGATCGAAGCGCATCAGGATCATTTTCCAGGCGTCATAGCGCTCGACCGGCAGCGAATAAGGCTCGCAGAGGAAGATCGCCCGGTAGGCGCTCTCCGCCGCCGCCCGGTAATAGCCGTCCCGACCCATCCGCGCGGTATCGAGGATCTCGGCCCGGACGATCGATCCGTCCGGATTGAGCCAGACCCGGATCTCGACCAGCAGACTTTCGGCCTCGACCGCGCCCGCGGGCACGTTCCAGCATCTCTCGATCTGCCGGCGCAGCGCATCGATCTCGGAGATGCTGAGCGGCTGATCGCTCAGGCTCTGCGTCGCCTGCGGTTGCGAGGGGACCTCGATCGGCTCGGTCGCTGCGGTCTCCACCGGCTGCTCATCCTCGAGATTGCGCAGCAGATTCTCGAACGCGTCGTCCTCGGGCTCCGGCTCGGGTTCCGGTTCGGGCGCAATCTCGGGCTGCTCCGGCTTCTGCGGCGGCAGTTCGGCGAGCTGCGGTTTCGGTTCTTCCTCGGCTTCCGGTTCGGGCTCTGGTTCGGGCTCGGCCTCCGGCTCCGGAATCGGTTCCGGCTCGACGACCGGCTCCGGAATCGGCTCGGGTTCCGGTGCTATGACTTCTTCGACCGGCGGCGGCTCGGGTGCTGCGGGCGGCGGCGGTTCCTCGACGACCTCATCTTCCGGTTCGACCGGGGCTGGATCGGGCGCCGGCGCTTCCGATTTGGGCGGGTTCGTCACATCGGCGATGTTGACCACTTCGATCGGAATCGGGGTCTCGAGCACGACCGTGTCCCACCAGTCGGGCAGCCCGACATAAGCCAGCACGAAGAATGCAACGTGCAACACGGTCGAGAAGACGATGGACGAGCGCCGCATCGGATCAGTTGTCGCTTTCCGGTTCCGTTGTGTTTTCGACTTCCGTCTCGCCGCCCGGCACGAATTCCGGCAGTTCGACGATCAGCGCCACCTGGCTGTACCCGGCCGAATGGATCATGCCCATCAGCCGCATCACCGATCCGTAGTCGATCGTCTGATCGCCGCGCACGAAGATCCGCGTGTCGAGCTTGTTCGCGGTAATCGCCTGCAAACGCGGAACGAGTTTCTCGGCCTCGATCTCGGTTTCCTGCAGATAGATCTTACCCTCGGCATCGACCGAGATGACCAGCGGCTCGTCCGGTTCGGCGAGCGGCTGCGCTTCGGTCTTGGGCAGATCGACCGGGATGCCGACGGTCAGCAAGGGTGCCGTCACCATGAAGATGATGAGCAGCACCAGCATGACGTCGACCATCGGCGTCACGTTGATGTCGCTCATCGGGCGGTAGCTGGTGCGGCGGTGCCGCCCGCGCACTCCGCCGCCGCTGCTGAGTGTCAGTGCCATATCAGCGCTTCTCCTCGAGCTGGCGCGACAGGATCGCGCCGAATTCGCCGGCGAAGGCCTCGAGGCGCTGCGCATAGCGTCCCGTGTCGCCGGATAGCTTGTTGTAAGCCAGCACCGCCGGTATGGCGGCAACAAGGCCAAGCGCGGTCGCAAACAAGGCTTCGGCGATACCCGGCGCGACGACGGCCAGCGTCGTACTCTTGGCCGCCGCGATCGAGGCGAAGCTGTTCATGATGCCCCAGACCGTGCCGAACAGGCCGACGAACGGGGCTGCTGATCCGACCGAGGCGAGATAGATCAAATGCCGTTCGAGCTGCTCCATTTCGCGGCCAAGCGTGATATCCATCACCCGCTCGACCCGCGCCTGAAGACCGGCCCGCAACAGCTGATCGCTTGCCAGCAGACCGCGCGCCGCCGCACGACGCCATTCGCGCATGGCCGCGACGAAGATCGCGGACATCGGATCGGGCGGACGATTCGAGATCCGGTCGAACAGCTCTTCAAGCGAGCCGCCTGACCAGAATGCCTCCTCGAACTGACGGGCCTGCGCCTGGACGCGGCGCAAACGGATCGCCTTGTCGAAGATGATCGCCCAGGTCCAGATCGAGGCTACGACCAGCAGCAGGATGACCAGCTTGACGATCAGATCGGCCTGCAGAAAAAGGCCCCAGACCGACATATCTGGCGGCGCGATGGCTCCCGCCAGCGTGGCGGCGTCGATTTCGGTCTCCATGAGTGAGTATTGCTCCCCGGATTAACGGTTTCGGTTGAGTGCTTCTCGCACAGTGGCAGGGATTCGTGTGGCGCGGCCTTCCGCATTCATGCAGGCGAGCCGGATCTGGATACGCACCAGTTCCTCGTCGTCGCGCAGAACGCGTTGCCGCGCATCGAGCGTGGCCGCTCCTATGTCGGTAATCGCAGTTTCGATTTCCAGCAGATCGTCGAGCCGTGCCGGCTTCAGGTAATCGACCTCGCAGCGGCGGACCGCGAAGGTAGTACCCGTGACGTCGATCATCGCGGCATGGGTCGCGCCGAAATCGCGCATCATTTCGGTCCGCGCCCGCTCGGCGAACATGAGATAATTGGCGTAATAGACGATCCCGCCCGCATCGGTGTCCTCGAAATAGACCCGAAGCCGGTGGCGATGGATCGCGAGCGGCGGCGTATCCGGCGCGAGCGATCGGGCCATGGCCTCAACCATCGACTTCCTCCGGCCCGTCGCGCATCAACTCGAGTTGGGCCGTGCCGCGTGGCACGGCAAGGCCGAGATGGCGAAAACCGACGGCTGTCAGCATGCGACCGCGCGGTGTTCGCTGCAGCAGCCCCTGCTGCAGCAGAAACGGTTCAATCACTTCCTCGATGGCATCGCGCTGTTCGGAGAGCGCGGCCGCCAGCGTTTCGACGCCGACCGGCCCGCCGCCGTAGTTCTCGGCGATGCAGGTGAGATAGCGTCGGTCCATCATGTCGAGACCGCTCTTGTCGACATCGAGTTCGGTGAGCGCGCGGTCCGCAATCGCGGCATCGACCCGCTTTGCGCCATCGACCGAGGCGAAATCGCGCACCCGGCGCAGCAAACGGCCTGCCACGCGCGGCGTACCGCGGGCACGGCTCGCGATCTCGCGCGCGCCGTCGTCGTTCAGCGCCAGATCGAGGAGGCGCGCGCCGCGGCGCACGATCTTTTCCAATTCGGGCACGCTGTAGAAATCGAGCCGCAGCGGAATGCCGAAGCGTTCGCGCAACGGCGTCGTGATGAGGCCGGAGCGTGTTGTCGCCCCGATCAGCGTGAACGGTTGCAGATCGATCCGCACCGAGCGCGCCGCCGGCCCCTCGCCGATCATCAGATCGAGCTGACGATCCTCCATCGCGGGATAAAGAATTTCCTCGACCGCCGGATTGAGCCGGTGAATCTCATCGATGAACAGCACGTCGCGCGCCTGCAGATTAGTCAGGATCGCGGCGAGATCGCCCGCCCGCGCAATGACCGGGCCGGAGGTCGCGCGGAAACCGACGCCGAGTTCGCGCGCGACGATCTGCGCCAATGTCGTCTTGCCGAGGCCCGGCGGCCCATAAAAGAGGACATGATCGAGCGGTTCGCCGCGGCCCCGTGCCGCCTCGATGAACACCGCCAGGTTGCGCCGCAGCTGTTCCTGTCCGACGAATTCGGCCAGCGTCGCGGGGCGAAGCGCGGTATCGAGACCGTCCTCCTCGCGATGCTGGCGCGTGACCATGCGTTCGTCGTTCATGCCGCGCTCAGTTCTTTGAGGCCGGCGCGAATGAGCGCATCGGCCTTGGCATCGGCACCGAGCGAGCCGGCGACGCGCGCGATCGCGGTATAGGCTTCGCTGCGGCGGTAACCGAGATTGACCAGCGCCGAAACCGCATCGGCAAAGGCCGCATTGCCGGCGACGCCCTCCGTGCCCGCATCTTTCAATGCTGCCGGCCCCAGCGCGATACCGCCCGCCTTATCCTTTAGTTCGGCGGTGATGCGGCCCGCCAGTTTCGGACCGACACCGTTCGCCCGTCCGATCGCCGCGCGATCCTGCGCCGCGATGGCGGTTGCGACTTCCGAGGGCGACAGCACGCCAAGAATGGCGAGCGACACGCGCGCGCCCACACCCTGCACCGTCATCAGCAGGCGGAACCAGTCGCGCTCGGCGGCATCGAGGAAACCGTAGAGATGGATATGGTCTTCGCGCACATGGGTATCGATGTACAGCGTGACCGGTGCGTTCGCCTGCGCAAGGCGCGCGAGCGTCCGGGCGGATGCAAAGATATTGTAGCCGACACCGCCGACATCGATGATCGCCGCATCGCCCGTGATATCGTCGATCCTGCCGGTGAGCTTGCCGATCATGCGCGCACCGTCACGATCGACGCGCGGTCCTGCCAGAGCGCTTCTGTCGCCGCATGATGGGCATGGCAGATCGCAACCGCGAGCGCATCGGCCGCATCGGGCGTATCGGCGAGACAGCCCGGCAGCAGGACGCGCACCATCATTTCGACCTGCTGCTTGCCGGCAT
>JBBDWW010000040.1:0-1358 GCA_040902645.1 Dongiaceae bacterium
AGCTGCGTGCGCCCGGTTTGTTGCCCGACGGGTTCGACGGTTCCTATAGCGATTGTCTGGTTCTCGTTCATACCGACGACGGCCTGACCGGAATCTCGGAGACCGACAGCGTTCCTGCGGTGATCCGCGCGATCATCGACACGCGGCAATCGCATCGCACCGCGATGGGATTGCGCGAGGTGCTGATCGGTCAGGACGCCAGCGACATCGAGGGTCTGTGGACCCGCATGTACGATGCGACATCCTATTATGGACGGCGCGGTGCGGTTCTTCATGCGATCAGCGCCATCGACATGGCGCTCTGGGATTTGCGCGGCAAAGCGCTCGGCCGGTCGGTCTGCGATCTGCTCGGCACGCGCCGGCGCGACCGCGTGCCGGCCTATGGCACGATCTATCCGACGGGAAACACGCCGGCCGAAGTACGCCGCAATATCGATCGCGGCCTCGCCCACGGCATTCGCGGCATCAAGATCTGCGCCGAGCGATTCTGGCATCAGGATCTGCCGCGTGCGACGGAACTGATCCGCACCGCGCGCGCCCATGTCGGCGACGATATCCGGTTGATGGTCGATGTGACGGCGGCCTGGGACCGGCCCGAGGACGGGATTCCGCTGATGCCTGTCTTCCGCGATCTGGGATTCGACTGGGTCGAGGCACCGTTGCCGGCGGACGATTTCGCCGGCCACGCCCGCCTGCAGGGCTTCGGCGTTCCGATTGCCGGCGGCGATCTCGGCCTTACGACGCGACACGAGTTTGCGTCTCTGTTCGAGATCGGCAAAGTCGACATCGCGCAGCCGGACATCTCGATGGTCGGCGGCCCGAGCGAGATGATGCGCGTCGCGGCCCTGGCACGATCGCATCGCGGGCGGGTCGTGCCGCACGGCTACAAGACCAACATCCTTCTTGCCGCGAACCTCGCGTTTCTCGGGCAGCATGACACCGAAGAGCCGCTGGAATTCTCGATGAGCGAGTCGCCGCTGCGCTGGAATCTGACGACGGAAACGCTGCCGATCCTCAGCGACGGCACCGTCGCCATTCCCGATGCGCCCGGCCTCGGCGTCACCCTCAATCCCGACACGGTCGCGCGGTTTCGGGTGGGGTAGATCGCCGAACCAGTGACGCGGTTTTTCGCTCGACGCGTCTTCTTTCATCGCCGGGCTGGACCCGGCGTAGCTTAAGAAAATTCACCACAGAGACACAGGGGAGACGAGAAGATATCACGCTCACTATTCTCTATGCCTCTGTGGTGAGTTTTTCTTTTAAGTTCTCCACTTCTCGTCATCGCCGGACTTGATCCGGCGATCCAGGGGCAACCACACGATCGGGTCCCGCAACTCTGGATGCCCGGGTCAAGCCCG
>JBBDWW010000041.1:0-8812 GCA_040902645.1 Dongiaceae bacterium
TCAGCTTCTGGTTATAGATCTGCACATGGCAGGGGCAGTTCATCGGCTTCAGCGCAAAGATCCGCTGCTTCGGGTCGGCAACATACTCGCGGATACCTTCCTCGTTCTCCGCGATATACATGTTCTCGCGGAACTTCTCCCAATGGCCGGAGGCTTCCCACAGTTTGCGATCGACGAGCTGCGGCGTCTTCACCTCGACATAGCCGGCCGCATCGAGCCGTGCGCGCATATAGCGTTCAAGCGTGCGATAGAGCGTCCAGCCCTTCGGGTGCCAGAACACCATGCCGGCCGCCTCTTCCTGCTGATGGAAGAGATCCATTTCGCGTCCGAGCCTACGATGATCGCGCTTCTCCGCTTCCTCCAGCATGTGGAGATAGTCGGCAAGCTGCTTCTCGTTCGCCCAGCAGGTTGCGTAGACGCGCTGGAGCTGCTGGTTCTTCGCATCGCCCCGCCAGTAGGCGCCGGCGACCTTCATCAGCTTGAACGCCTTGCCGAGCTTGCCCGTCGACGGCAGATGCGGCCCGGTGCAGAGATCGGTCCAGTTGCCCTGCGTATAGATCGAAATCGGTTCGTCGCGCGGGATCGTGCCGATATGTTCGGCCTTGTACTTTTCGCCGATCGAATTGAAGAACTGGATCGCCTTCTCGCGATCCCAGATCGTGCGCGTGATCTTTTCGTCGCGATCGACGATCTCGGCCATCTTCGCCTCGATCTTCGGGAAATCCTCGGGCGTGAACGGCTCCTCGCGCACGAAATCGTAATAGAGCCCGGTCTCGGTCGCCGGTCCGAACGTGATCTGCGTGCCGGGATAAAGTTCCTGCACCGCTTCGGCCAGCACATGCGCACAGTCGTGGCGCAACAGCTCCAACGCATCGGGATGATCGCGCGTCACGATCTCGATCTTCGCGTCCTCGTCGATCGCGCGCGAAAGGTCGCGCAGCGCGCCATTCACCTTGATGGCGAGCGCCGCCTTGGCGAGCCCCGGTCCGATCGCGCGCGCGACCTCGTCGCCCGAAACGGGGCCGTCGAAGCGTCGCTCACTTCCGTCGGGAAGCGTGATCGTAACCATGGAACTCCGCTCGGATAGGGTCGAAAACGCGCCGAAACCGCCCATTTCGGGGCCGCCGGCGCGGGCGGCGGCACTCTACGGGCTAGCCTTCGCCTGTCAAGGCGGCGGGCACGTCGTCCGGCAACAGCCGATTATAGACGCCGAGCAGCGCTTCCCCGACGCTTTCGCGGCCGTAGCGGATCCGCGCGCTTGCGATCACGTCATGCGCGCGATGCTGGCGCTGGATCAGGGTGAGGTCGAGCGCGGCAGCGAGGCTCGCGGCCAGTGCCGCCGTATCGCCCGGCGGCACCAGCCAGGCCATCGGCTGGCCGGCCAGTTGTTCGATGGCGGCCCCGTGGTCGGCTGCCACGACCGGCCGGCCCATCGCCTGCGCTTCGGCGGCCGGCATCGAGAACGGTTCCGGTTCGGCCGTGGGCACAGCCACCACGTCGGCGAGCATCAGGGCGGCCGGCATGTCGCGACAGGGTTCGAGCAGATGGACGCGCGCGCCGAGCCCATGCTGGCGGGCGAGCTCCGCGAATTCGCGTTGGGTGGTCTCGAACTCGTCGGATGCCGCAAACATCAGGCAATAGAAGTCGCGGTCGGCCAGACGCGCCAGCGCCTCGATCAGGAGCGCATGCCCGCTCTTACGCGCGGCAAGACCGCCGACCATCACCACCGGCACGCCATCCGGCAGCCGCCATTGCGTCGCGAGTTGCACGACCCGTTCGGCGCTGACCCGCGCCGGATCGAAGCGATCCATATCGAGAGCGTAGGGAATCACCTGCAGCTTTCCCTTGAGCGCGGGGAAATGCCGGATCACGGTCTCGCGCACATAATGCGACACCGCGATCGTTGCATCCGCGTCGGCCATCGCCTTGGCGCCGCTGCCGCTGAACAGGCCACCAGGCTGATAGGGTCGATGAAAAGTGCCGACGAACGCGGCCTGGCTGCGTCGTGCGGCCCGCGCGCCGCTCCAGGCGGCGCTGCGGCCATGCGCATGCACGAGACGGATGCCCTGCTCGCGGATGAGCGTTTCGATTCGCCCGGCATTGGTGCGCTGCGTCACCGGATTGTCGCGATCGAGCGCCAGCGGAACATGGATTGCGCCGGCCCGCTGCACATCGACGATCGCCGAACCGGGCGGGCTCGCGATCACAGCGCGACCGCCGCCCTGGATGATCGCCGCTGCCATGTCGATCACCGCGCGCGAGCGCGGGCCGCCGTCCAGCTCCGGAACCAGATGCAGCACGCCCGGCGACGACGCCATGCGCGCGGCGACGGCCGTGCTATCCGACGAGATGGCGGCTACCATATGAGTTCCATTCCGATCCCGCGCCCGCAACGACCGCCAGATACAAATGCCCGACCGAAACCCGATCGACAAAACCGCCGCCGCGTTCGCGTATGAGAGTCTAGCACGCAGCGACGGCGCAACAATCGCCTACCGTCGAAGCGCGCGCACCGCCGCAGCCGGGCGTCCCGGCGTCTTGCCCGGTGTCGTTTTCCTGGGCGGCTTCGGTTCCGACATGACCGGCAGCAAGGCCAGCGCGCTGGAAACGCAATGCCGCAATGCCGGGTACGCATTCCTGCGTTTCGATTATACAGGACACGGACATTCCTCCGGCCAGTTCGAAGACCGCACGATCGGCGACTGGTCGGAAGATGCGGTCTTTGTGTTCGATCGGCTGACCGACGGGCCGCAGATCCTGATCGGCTCGAGCATGGGCGGCTGGATCATGCTCAACGTGGCGCTGGCACGAAAACAGCGCGTGGCCGGATTGATCGGCATCGCGGCCGCACCGGATTTCACCGAGGAACTGATCTGGCAAAAGGCGAGCGCGGCGATGCGCGACACATTGACGCGCGAGGGCATCTGGCGCGATCCCGATGGCGCGTCGCTGCCGATCTCGATGCGGCTCATCGAAGACGGTCGCCGCCACTTGCACCTCGGCGGACCGATCGAACTCGATTGCCCGGTGCGTCTGCTGCATGGCATGAACGACACATCGGTGCCGTGGCAGACCTCGACCCGGCTCGCCGAGCGTCTCGCCGGCAGCGACGTCGTCGTCACGTTGATCAAGAGCGGCGACCACCGGCTTTCCGAACCGGCCGATCTTGCGCGCCTGACCGAAACGCTCGATGCGCTGGTTCAGTCGATCGTCTCGCGCAGTGCCGCCAGCCCGTCGCGATAGGTCGGATAGAGGAGGCACACGCCAAGAGCCTGCTTGATGCGGTCGTTCCGCACACGCTTGCAGTCTTCGTAGAAGCTGCGCGCCAGCGGCGAGAGGGAAGCCGTCTCGAAGGGTTCCGCCGGCGGGGCGGCCATGCCAAGCAGCCCGGCCGCATACGCGACCACGGCAGCCGGATCGGCCGCCTCGTCGTCCGCGACATTGTAAACCGCGCCGGCAGCAGGCCGCCGCATCGAGGCTTCGAGCACCTGCGCGACATCCTCGACATGAATGCGGCTGAATAGCTGATCCGGTTTCACGATGCGGCGCGCGCGGCGCTCGCGCAGTGCGGCGAGCGGGTTGCGGCCCGGCCCGTAAATGCCGGCGAGGCGGAAGATCTGCACCGGCACGCCCAGCGACGCACCGAGCGCGAGCCAGCCGGCTTCGGCCGCGATACGTCGCCGGCCGCGCTCGCCGCTCGGCCGCAATTCGGATCCTTCGTCGACCCAGCCGCCCGCACGATCGCCATAGACGGCGGTGGTCGAGAGATAGCCGATCCACCGCAGATCGCGGCAGGCGGCGATGTCGGAGGCGTGACAATCGAGCGCGGGATCGCCGGTTTCATCGGGCGGAATCGAGGCCAGCAGATGCGTCATGCCGGCCAGGGCTGCGGCCGGATCGGCCAGCGGATGATCGCGCTCGAAGCGATGGGCGTCGATGCCGCGCCCGGCCAGGTCCACGCATTTTGTCGCAGAGCGGGCCGTGCCGGCGATGCGCCAGCCCGCGGGCCCGAGGCGCGCGGCCAGCGCCGCGGCGCTATAGCCGAGGCCGAAGCAAAACAAACGGGCGGGAACCGAATCGTTCATGGCCGGATTTCTAGCATGAGCGGACGCTTGCAATCGGGCATCGAACTGGCGAGGCTCCGCTCCCATATCGACAGGGCGTTTCAAGGCCGCCTTGGCCGAGGCTCATTGGACAATCGATCTGCACATGAACCGATATTCGTCCTTGCTCGCAACCCGCTCGTTCCTGTTCGGCATGACCGCGCTCCTCTGCATCATGGCGGGCCCGGCGCCGGCACAGGAAACCGAAACAGCGCCCGCAACCGATCCGAATCAGCGTTATGCGAGCTGCATGACATTGGCGCGCAGCGATCCCGCCGCCGCCGAAGGCGTGGCGCTCGCCTGGGTCGCCGAAAATGGCGGTGCTGCCGCGCAACACTGTCATGCGATCTCGCTGATCGGGCTTGGCCGTTACCAGGAAGCCGCCGAACTGCTCGAGCGGCTCGCGCGCGAACTGCCGCCCGACCAGAGCCAAACCGTCGCCGATCTGTTCGGACAGGCAGCCCAGGCCTGGATGCTGGCCGGGGGTTACGACCGCGCCATCGCCGATCTCGACCAGTCGATCCAGCTTGCGCCCTACGATTTCGAGTTCGTCATCGACCGCGCCGTCGCCAAGGCAAGCGGCGGCCTCTATTGGGAAGCGATCGACGACCTCAACAATGCGAGCGAGATGGCGCCGGGCCGCACCGACATTCTGATCCTGCGCGCCAGCGCCTATCGTTTCCTCGAGGCGACCGATCTCGCGATGGAAGATATCGTGCGGGTGCTCGAGGTCGAGCCGCAGAATGCCGAAGCGATCTTCGAACGCGGCATGCTGCGCGTGATCGCAGGTTCGATCGACGAAGCGCGCGCCGACTGGCAGCAGGTGGTGCAGCTCGTGCCCGGCTCGGCGACCGCCGAAGCAGCTCAGGCCAATCTCGAGGCGACCGCGCCGGTTCCGGAGTAACGTGGCGCGACGATTTGAACCACAGAGACACAGAGAACGACGAGGAACGATCTCGATTTCCTCTGTGCCTCTGTGGTGTTTCCTTTTTCCTGTCCCGCACATGTCTCTTGCCACGCAGGACAGAATGCGATGCTCAGAAATCCAGATCGGCGTAATGCGCCGGCGGCGGCGCGCCGGTAACGCGATCGGTCAGCAGCGGCCGGAAACTCGGGCGCGATTTGATCCGCTGGTACCAGTCCTTCGCCGCCGCGTTCGCCTCCCAGGGCATGTCGCCAAGATAATCGATCACCGAGATATGGGCGGCGGCCGCGATGTCGGCGAGCGAGAAGCGTTCGCCGGCCAGCCAGTTGCGATGCTCGGCCAGCCAGCCGAGATAATCGACATGCAGCCGCAGATTGGTGAGCCCGGCGCGGATCAGCATCGCATCCGGCACGCCGCGGCCGGCCAGCCGGTCCATGATCTTCTGCCCGAGCAGATAGCGCGTCACCTCGCGATCGAACTTGGCCATGAACCATTGCACGAGGCGGCGCACCTCGGCGCGCTGCACGGCGCCGGCGCCGATCAGCGATTCGCCGCCCGTGGTCTCGTCGAGATATTCGACGATCGCCGGCGCACCGGCGACGGTGGCGCCTTCGCTCTCGACCAGGACCGGGACTTCGCCGGCCGGGTTGAGATCGAGAAACGCCTCGCGCCGTTCCCAGGCGCGCTCCTCGCGCAGTGCGAAATCGAGTTTCTTCTCCGCGAGCGCGAGACGCGCGAACCGCGAAGCCGGATCGAGGGAAAAAATGGTAGAGGAGCCGCATCGGCAGTAACTCTAGCCGAAGGCGTCCCGGTGTGACAGGATCGGCTCGTGCGGCCGGGCGGGTCGCCCCGATCCGGATAACTCTTTCGCCCGGAGCAGGAATGTCTGTGAACAGAGATTTCCATTCCCGATCGACAGCCAGCGCTACCGGGCGCCGGGCGGGCGCGGGCCGGACACCGGCAGTGTCGCAGCCGCATTGACCGCCGTGGAACGCCGCCTCGCAGCAATTCTGGTTGCCGACGTCGCCGGTTACAGCCGGCTGATGGGCGAGAACGAGGCCGGCACCCTCGAAACTCTCAAGCAGCGACGGCGCGAGATTTTCGCCCCGCTGGTCTCCGAACATCAGGGTCGCATTATCAAGCTTATGGGCGACGGCGCACTGGTCGAGTTCGCGAGCGCCAATAACGCGGTCACATGTGCGATCGCGATACAGAAGGCAATGGCGGATGCAAACCGCAGCCATCCGGGCGAACACCCCATCGAATTGCGGATTGGCGTCAATCTCGGCGACGTCATCGTCGAAGGCAGCGACATCTACGGCGACGGCGTCAATATCGCGGCGCGCGTTCAGACGCTGGCTTCGAATGGCGGGATTTGCATCTCGGGCAAGATTTTCGACGAGGTCAACCGCAAGCTGGATTGCCGGTTCGAGGATCTCGGGCTGCACGAACTGCACAATATCGCGAGCCCCGTGCGGGTCGTCCGGGTCGAATGCGGTGGCGGGGCGTTACCGGCCGCCGCAAAGGCCGGCCAACCGGTCGCGCTCGGAACCAAACCGTCGATCATCGTGCTGCCATTCGTGAACATGAGCGGCGATCCCGAGCAGGAGTTCTTTGCCGACGGTCTGACCGAGGACATTCTTACGGAGCTCTCGCGGTTTCGCGAGCTGTTCGTCATATCGCGAACGTCGTCGTTCAAATACAAGGGGGCGCGCAAGAGCGCGCAACAGATCGCCGCCGAAATGAACGTGCAGTATGTCTCGGAGGGCAGCGTCCGCAAGTCCGGCGATAAGGTCCGTATAACAGTGCAGCTTATCGATGCGATGTCGGACAATCATATCTGGGCGGAGCGATACGACCGCAAGCTCGAGGACATTTTCGCGATCCAGGACGAGATCACCTCGGCGATCGTTGCGACCCTGCCCGGCCGGATCGAGGCGGCAACCAACCGCCGGGCTTCACAGAAGCCGACCGAAAGTATGGCAGCCTACGAATGCCTGCTCACCGGCAAGACGCTGCATCATCGATCGACGCGGGACGACAACGTCAAGGCGCTTTCGTATCTCGAACGCGCCATCGAACTCGATCCGCGCTATGCCCATGCGCATGCCTGGCGGGCCTGCACGCTCGGCCAGGCATGGGTCCTCGGCTTCCGCACCGACAAGGATGCCGTCTGGGAGTCGATTCAGACCGAGCTGGAAATCGCCTTGTCGCTCGACGACAACGACTGCGACGTTCACCGCGTTCTGGCCGCGGTCCATTTGACTCTCGACCAGTTCGACAAGGCGCGTTACCACCAGGAACGCGCGCTTGGCCTCAATGCCAACGACGATCTGATCGTGGTGCAGCAGGGCGAATTGCTGACCTGGTTCGGCGAACCCGAAGAGGGCATCGGCTGGATCAGGAAGGCGATGCAGCTAAACCCCTATCACCCGGAACGGTTCTGGAGTCACCTGGGGCGCGCGCATTTCGTCGCCAGTCGGCACGCCGAGGCGATCGAAGCGTTCCGGCGGATATCAAAACCCGACCATGTGCTCCATGCCTTTCTTGCCGCCTGCTATGCCGCCACCGGCGATGCCGACGCGGCGGCCATGCATCGCGAGGCGACATTGAAACTGGTCCCGGATTTCTCGATCGCGGAATATGCGGCGACGCTCCATTACCTGAGGGACGCGGACAAACAGCGGCATTGCGACGCCCTGGCATCGGCCGGGTTCCAGTAACGCCGGGCCCGGCTACTCCGCCGGCTGGGCGGCGGCGGTGCGCGTATCGTTGGGCGGCCGGTCGTCGAGCGGGTATTCGAGCCGCCCGATCATCTCCTTCGGCACGATCTGCCAGAAACGGTCGCGCTCCAGTTTCCAGTCGTTGAGAAGCTGGGCTGCAAACCGCGACTGCGTTTCCGCAACATGCTCCTCGATCAGCCGCCGCAACTGCGCTTCCCAATGCGCCGAGGCGAGGCGCTGATAGACCACCGTGTCGGTGTTGACCGCGCGCGGAAACCAGTCGTCCTCGTCATAGACGAAGGCTATGCCGCCGGTCATGCCGGCCGCAAAATTCTCGCCGACCCGGCCGAGCAGGACTGCGGTACCCGCCGTCATATACTCGCAGCCGTTCGAGCCGCAGCCCTCGACCACCGTCTCGGCGCCCGAATTGCGTACGGCAAAGCGTTCGGCCGCCTGCCCTGCCGCGAACAATTTGCCCGCCGTCGCGCCGTAGAGAACCGTGTTACCGATGATCGTGTTCTCGTTGGTCGCGAGCGTCGAGGACGGCAGCGGTCGCACCACGATCGTGCCGCCCGACAGCCCCTTGCCGACATAATCGTTGGCGTCGCCCAGCACTTCGAGCTTGAGCCCCTGCACGGCGAAGGCGCCAAGCGACTGGCCGGCCGAACCGCGCAGTCGCACCGTCACATGGCCGGGCTTCAGGCCGGTCATGCCGAAGCGGCGCACGATCATCGCGGAAAGCCGCGTGCCGACCGCGCGATGGGTGTTCCGGATATTGTACTGGAGCTGCATCTTTTCGCCGTCGTCGAACAGACGGCGCGCATCCTCGATCATCTGCGCATCGAGCGTATCCGGAACCTCGTTGCGGCCCTCGAGCGTGCAATAACGCGGCGCATCGCCCGGATCGGCTTGCGCCAGCAGCGGGTTGAGATCGAGATCGTCGAGGTGTGCTGCGCCGCGGCTTACCTGCATCAGGAGATCGGTGCGGCCGATCACCTCGTTCAACGAGCGGCGGCCGAGGGAGGCAAGAATCTCGCGCACCTCTTCCGCCATGAAGCTGA
>JBBDWW010000042.1:0-8758 GCA_040902645.1 Dongiaceae bacterium
GTTAACGAGCGATGTGACGATCTTGCCGAAGGCAGCGCCGATGACGACGCCAACCGCGAGATCGATGACGCTGCCGCGCATCGCAAATTCACGGAATTCTTTTAGCATCGCGAACCCCCTGGATGTTCGGTCGCCGGGCCGGCATCTCATTACCGCCGGAGCGCCACGCGCCGTCAAGGCGCGGCGTCAGCCGTTGGTTCGCAGATAGTAGTCGTACTCCGCCGGCGGGATGATCGCCCGCAATCCCGCGGTTTCGAGCCGCCTGGCCTCGGCGTAAAGGCGGCAGAATTCCGCGCCGAGATAGGCGGGCAGGACCGCCGCGCTGCCGAGTTTGGCGAGCGCGGTATCGAGCAGGATCGGCAAATCCGGGTCGCCCTCGTTGGGCACCGGGCCGACGATCGGCGCGGGCGGCGCAATGCGCTGCGTCAGTCCGTGATGGATCCCGGCGAGCACGGCGGCGAGGGCGAGATGGACCTGCGCGTCGGCGCCCGCCATCCGGTGCTCGAGCCGGCGCGCTTCAAGCGGGCCGGAGGGAATGCGGATCGCGACGCCGCGATGATCGAGCGCCCACCATTTGCCGGTCGGCGCGAACTGGCCGGGCGCCAGGCGGCGGTAGGAATTGTTGTTGGGCGCGAAGAACGCCATCGCCTCGGCCATCGTGTCGAACAGCCCGCCGACCGCATGGCGCAGCGGCGCGTTCTGCATCGCATCGCCTTGGGCGAACAGGTTGCCCCCGTCGCGATCGAGCAGGCTGACATGGAAATGCAATCCGCTGCCGGCGCCGTTGGGATAGGGCTTCGCCATGAAGGTTGCCTCCATGCCGTGACAGCGTGCGACATTGCGCACCGTCCGCTGCAGGAGCTGACCTTCGTCGGCGGCGCGCATGGCATCCGGCTTGTGGCGCAGATTCACTTCAAACTGCCCGCCGGAATATTCGACGATCATCGTGCCGGGCGAGAGGCCCTGCGCTTCCGCGGTGCGCGAGAAATCGGTCGCGATGTCGGAGATCGATTCGAGTTCGGACAAACCGAAGCTGTGATGATGGGGCATGCGCCGGCCGGTGCCCGGTGCGATCGGCGGCTGCGGCGCGCCGTCCGGCCCGCGCTTGCGATCGATCAGGAAGAATTCGAGTTCGACGGCGACGACGGGCGTGATGCCGAGCGCGTCGAAGCGGGTGAGGACGCCCGCCAGAACCTGCCGCGGATCGGTCGGCTCGGGGCTACCGTCGCTGCGCCAGAAGCTGCACAGCACCTGCGCGATGTCGGGACCGAGCCAGGGGGCCGGCGCCAGCGTGCCGGCGACCGGGCGGAAGCACTGGTCGGGATCGCCGTCGGAATTGCCGCGGCCGAACGGATCGTCGGTATTCCCGATGACCGAGAGGGTGATGGCCGAGACCGGGCCGTGCATGCCCTGTGCATAGAGCCCCGGCGCATCGGCGATCGGAATGCGCTTGCCGCGCAGGACCCCTGAAATGTCGCAGAACATGACGTCGAGAAAACCGGTCTCGGGATGCCGCGCCAGAAACGCGGCCAGTTCGTCGGTCGGGCCCACCGGAGCTCCTGCCTGGGGTCGGGGAGGCGGCAGTTCGCCCGACCGGCCGCTACCCTGTCAACCCGGGCCCGGCCCGCGGCGGCCGGCTCTCCATATGCCCTGCGGGCCGCGCATGACGCCCCTGCATGCGATTCGGTTGCCCAAAGGTGGGGACTTCATCAAGAATGCGCCCCGCAAACGGAGGCCTGCATGAATCGGCTGCTAAGCATTTCCATTCTCGGCGAACCCGGCGTCATGCGGCGCGAGGTGTTCGACAGGTTCGAGGACGGGCGGACCGATTGGGACTGGATCGCCTCGCGGCTGCGCGAGCGCGGGCTTGCCGGGAAGGTCGAGATCGACGGCATCGATGCGAGCCTCGGCGAAACCCTGCCGTCGCCCGATGGTTATGACGGGGTGATCGTCGGCGGCAGCATTCACAATGTGAATGAAGGCCGCGACTGGCAGCTCAAGACCATCGAGTGGCTTGACGGCTGGCGTGACACCGGGCGACCGCTGTTCGGCATCTGCGGGGGGCACCAGATGGCGGTCGTTACGCTCGGTGGCAAGGTCGACCGGATGAACGGAACGGCGTTCTCGGAAACCGGCAAGCTCGATCTGACCGATGAAGGGCGCGGCCATTTCCTGTTCAACGGTGTCGGCGAAACGGGACCGGCGGTTCATTTCGGGCATTTCGATCATGTCACCCGGCTGCCTGACGGCGCGAATCTTCTGGCGACCTACAAAGACGTGGTCGCCACGCTCGATCTCGGCGGTGACTGGTACACGACGCAGTTCCATCCCGAATCTACGGGGATAGGCATGGTCGTCGCGTGGGACGGCGCGATTGCACCCGCCGCGCTGCGCTATCGTGAGACGCCGGACGGCGGCCAGATCATCGAGAATTTCCTGCGCGGCACCGGGCTCGTCTGATCGATCGTTCGCGTCACGCTTCGTAGCGAACGACGCCGCCGACGATCGTCATTTCCGTCTGCACGTTCCGGATATCGGCCGGATCGATCGCGAAGGGATCGCGATCGAGCACCGCGAAATCGGCGAGCTTGCCCGGCTCGATCGAGCCTTTGAGATTTTCCTCGAAACCCGCCCAGGCGCCGAGTGTCGTATACGCGTGCACAGCCTCTGTGACGGTGATCGCCTCACCGGGGCCGAAATCCTGGCCGGTATCGGTCTTGCGCGTGACCATCGCACCGATGATTTCCCACGGATTGGTCGAGCAGATCGGCGCATCGGAATGGCCGGGGGCGGGGATACCGGCATCGATCAGGCTGCGATGCGGGAACATCCAGTTCATCGCCTGCGAGCCGCGATTGGCGATATAGGCATCGCCCAGCGAATACATAAACCCGGTCGCCGAGGAGTCGACCGCGCCGAGCTTCCGGATGCGCTCCATTATGGTCGGCGTGACATAGCAGCAATGTTCGACGCGGCTGCGATGATCCTTGATCGGATGCGCTTCGAGCGCCGCTTCGATCGCATCGAGCGCGAAATCGATACCGCGATCCCCAAGCCCTTCGACGCAGACGCGCAAGCCCGCTTTATGCGCGCGCACGACCTGCGGGATGAGTTCGTCGGCTTCGTAGAGCAGCATGCCGTAATTCGGCACCGGCTCGCCGGGAACCGGCGTACCGACATAGGGCTCGTAATAGGCGGCGGTGCGGCCGCTGGTCGAGCAGTCCGGACACCATTCGACGCCGACGATGCGGATCCATTCGTCGCCGAAACCGGTACGAATGCCGGCCTTGATGTAAGTATCGACCAGGGCTTCGTCGCGCCCGTCGAGGATGATGCCGATCCGCATCGAGAGCTGCTCGCTTTCGCGCAGCCGCTGATAAGCCTGGATCGCCTTGCCCTGCGTCAGCGAGTTATGCAGCGAGGTGACGCCGTGGTGCAGATAGAGATCGAACACCTGCGGCAAGCCGGTTTCGTAATCCTCGACGCGATAGTCGCGCTTCATGCGCGCATCCAGATCCCAGGCGGCCATCTCGCGTATGACGCCGGTCATGCGCCCGGTCGCGGGATCGCGATCGTAGCGGCCATGGCGCGGGTCGGGCGCATCTTCGGCGACGCCGAACTGGCGCAACGTCGCCGAATTGACGATCGCGATATGACCGTCGGTCCGATAGAGCCAGACCGGAATGCCATGCGATACCACGTCGAGCTGGTCGATGGTCGGATAACCGCCGCATTTCTGGTCATTGTAACCGAATCCCCGGAACATCTCGCCCGGTTTCATACGCGCGGTTTCGGTTTCGACCATGCGCAGCATGTCGTCGATCGAGCGCACCTGCGGCCAGCCGATCTGGCGCCAATGCAGCAGATCGATCGCGTGATGGTCGGGATGGCAATGGGAATCGACGATGCCCGGAACCAAGGTTCGCCCGGCGAGATCGATCTTCTGCGTTCCCGGTCCCGAAAGCCCGCAAATCTCATGATTGTTGCCCACGGCAAGGATGCGGCCCTGCCAGATAGCCACCGCCTCGGCAGCCCGGTTTGCCCGGTCCATGGTGGCGATTCGACCGCCGGAAATGATCAGATCCGCTGTCACAGCCTGTTATGTCCTCGCTGGAAGTTTGCTTATAATACAAGATGTTGCTGACTATGGCAGGCGCCACAGAAAAGCCACAAGCCGGGTCCGGGAGCATACCTCATAGTCATCTCGTGATCGGCGGATGGTCCTCATGCCCTGCCCCCGCCGATTCTACCGGTCGCTTCACCCCCACAACGGGCCGATTGGGGAGATGCCGACCGGGCCCACACGCTGGACTGGCCCCGTCGCCCATTGGGCGGCGGGGCCTTCCGCTTTTTAGGGCCCAGATAAGGGCCCGGAAATAGGCCTTCCAGGCGGCGTTGTTGGCCTGCCGCCAGCCCCGCGCCAGGGCATCGGGCCCATGGCCGCCACAGGGCAAAAAACCGGTGCCGCGATTGCTGTTAATGGAAACCGGGTCCGGCTCCCATCGCCGCCGCTGGATCAGGAGCCTTCGCTGCGCTCGGCGGTCATGGAAAGCGAGCCGGGGCCATCGGCCGCCGAGCTGTCGCCGGCACCGCCGGTGTTATTAGCACCACCGGTCGCACCATCGCCGGTATTGCCCAGACCACCGCTGTTGATGCCGGGCCCGCCAGCCGTATCGGTGCCGGCGACACCCGAGTTGCTGCGGCTGTTGCTATTGCCCGGTGACGGTGTCGTCTGCGCGATGATCGGATCTTCGATCGCGAGTGCCTGGATCCGCGCCAACGCCTGCTCCCGGTTCATGCCGGGCAGCAAGGCCGGGTCGTAGAGCAGGCGGACCAGCGTCCGATCGAGCTCGGTCAAGTGATCGTCGACCGAGAGATCGTTAAAGATCGAGGGGAAGACTTCTTCGGAATCGTTCGGCAGGCCCAGCACCTGAGTCATTTCCTCGACGATGCAGGCATCGAGTTTGCCGGCGGATGCGGCGCGATCGGTCGGGATACCAATGACCGCGCGCACGATTTCCGATCCGCTGTTAACCGAATAGATGCCAAAACACAGTGTTTTCGCGACACCGCTGCTGTCCTTGACCAGCGGCGGATGATAGTCGACCACCGACTGGATCAGCCGGTCATCGCGATCGAACACCATGAAGAAATTGGCTTCCGCCGGGTCCTGGACGATCCGGCTGTCGAGCCCGGTCAGAAACCGGATATCGACAAGATGGCTTTCGACCAGGCGCTCATAGAGGGTCGGATCGCCGGCGCGGATATCGAGATAGACGTTGATCGGATCGACCCATTTGGTGACCCGCTGATCGAGCGTCTGATCGAATTCGGCATGGAAGACGATCCGGTCGAAACTGTCGACGAGATAGCGGATATCTTCGGTGCCGCCGGCCCCGGTTGTGATAACCAGGGCAAGCGCGCCGCAAAGGCTTCTGCCCGCCGTCTTGATGCACCGTCGAATCATAGGTCCCCGCGCCCAAGCCAGACCGGATTCAGCCAGAAATACCGCCGGAAGTCACGTCACGATCCTGTATCTGCGGCCTATCCATCTGGATGGGTCGCCGCAGCTACCCGCCCTTCATGCCAGCCAAGCGGCGTCCTGTCGCACCTCAATTAGAGTAGGTCCGCTGGCGGCAAATGCCCCGGCCAGGGCGTCCTGAAGGTCGCCCGCGCTTTCGGCTCGAACCGCATTGGCCCCAAAGGCACGAGCCAAAGCGAGGTAATCGGGGTTGCGTGGTTTAACCCCGAGTTCCGGAATGCCGAGCCGGACCATGTCGTCGGCGATCTGACCCAGAGCGTCGTTGTTCCAGAGCAGGATCGCGAGTGGCATGTTGAGTTCGACCGCGGTTGCCAGTTCCTGCACGGTGAACAGGAACCCGGCATCGCCCGCCACAGCGACGGTGGGGCGTTCGGGCGTTGCGAGCTTCGCACCGATCGCGGCCGGCAGCGCGTAGCCGAGCGTGCCGAAACCGGTCGGGTGAAACCAGCGCCGCGGCTGCGACATTGGGAAATGATAATTCGCGGTGTAGGCGATCTGAGTCATGTCGGTTGCGAACGTGCCATTCTCGGGCACGGCCTTGCGCATCGCATCGAGCACGCGGACATGCTTCGTTTGCAAAGGCGGACGCTCGGCCGCATTGCGGCGGCGGATCTCGTCGCGTGCGCGGGCCCGCGAATTGGACGGCTGCTTGCGCGCGACCGCGGCGGTCAGCGCTTCGAGGCCGATGCCGGCGTCGCCGAACAACGCAGCGTCCGGCTTGTAGTCCCGGGTCAATGTCGGGCGGTCGATATCGATGCGCACGATGCGGCCGCGGATCGGCAGGCGATCGATCCAGCTATCGGTCTCGGACAGTTCGGTGCCGACCGCGATCACGACGTCGGCTTCTTCGAGCGCCTTCTGTGTCGCCGGCTGGACCAGCGTGGAGCCGAGCGAATTGGGATGCGATGTCGGTATCACGCCTTTGGCGGCGACGGTAACGACGATATCGGCATCGATCCGCTCGACCAGCGCGGCAATCGCGGCGGCGCAATCGACTGTACCGCCCCCGGCAATGACGAACGGCGCCTTCGCGCCATCGATGATCGCTGCCGCTGCCGCGACGTCCTTGTCGGCAGGGGTCGCGCGCGGTTTCTTCGACAATGCGGCCTTACCGTTCGGCGCCGTCATGGCGAGCACATCGAGAGGAATTTCAACATGGGCGGGGCGGGGTCGCGCCGTTGCAAACATCTCGAAGGCGGCATCGATCGCCTGCGGCAGCTCATCCGGCGTCCACACCGTGCGGCTGAATCCCGTGAGTGGCGCCATGATCGCGCGCTGGTCGGTGCTTTCATGCAACCGGCCGCGGCCTTTCCCGAGATGCTCGGTCTCATTGACGCTCGAGAGCAGCAGGACCGGCACGGAATCGGAGAAGGCCTGACCGATCGGCGTCGCGGCGTTGGTGACGCCGGGGCCGGTAATCAGAACGCAGACGCCCGGCCGGCCGCTTGCCCGCGCATAACCATCGGCCATGAAGCCGGCGCCCTGTTCGTGACGCACCCCGATATGCCGCATCTTGCTGCGGCCGATGCCGCGATAGAGATCCAGCGTATGGACGCCGGGTATCCCGAACAACGTATCCACGCCATGCCCTTCGAGGAGGGCGATGGCGGCCTCGCCGCAGGTCATGGCAGTCATGTCGGTTCCCGTTGCTGCGAATTCGGCCGCAGCATGGCGGCCGGGCCGGGGCGGCGCAAGGCCGCTCGAATCGGGCAGTTCCGGCATGCTAGCCTGCCCGTTCCCCGTGCGAGGAGACGATGGCCACACCCTGCATCATCACGGTTGCGATCACCGGCAGCCAGCCGACCAAAGACCAGAATCCGGCGATCCCGGTTACGGTCGCCGAGCAGGTCGAAAGCACGCGCGAGGCGTTTGAGGCGGGCGCATCGCTGGTTCATATCCATGTCCGCGACGATGAGGGCCGGTCGTCCTCCGATCCGGCGCGCTTTGCGCTCGTCCAGGCGGGGATCCGAAAACATTGCCCGGGCATGATCGTCCAGTTCTCGACGGGCGGGCGCGGGCGCGATCCCGAGGAACGCGGTAGCGCGCTCCAGCATCGCCCCGACATGGCTTCGCTGGCGACGGGATCGGTCAATTTCGCAACCATCATCTACGAGAACCCGCCGGCACTGATCGACGCGCTTGCCGGCTCGATGATTGCCAACAAGGTGAAGCCCGAAATTGAGATATTCGACCTCGCGATGCTTTATAATGCCCGCGCTCTGGTCGATCGCGGACTGATCGAGCCGCCGGCGCATGTGCAGTTCGTCATGGGAATTCCCGGCGCGATGCCGGCGCGCGAACCGATCCTCGATTTTCTGATCGGCGAACTGGCGGAAGTTCTGCCCGGCGCGACCTGGACGGCGGCCGGCGTCAGCCGCCATCAGCTTACCGTCAATCGCTGGGCGCTGGCGCGCGGCGGCCATGCGCGTACCGGCCTCGAAGACAATATTTATATTGCGAAAGGGCGATTGGCCGCGAGCAACGCCGAACTGGTTCGACAGGTCGCCGGGCTTTGCGGCGAATATGACAGAAGGCCCGCGACAACCGCCGAAGCGCGCGCCCTGCTCGGCCTTCGGGCGGCGTGAACAAGGGGCCCTAAAAAGAAGGGCGGCGGCGCTCGGCTCCCCCCGCATCCGTTGCCGACGATAAGGACGGTCAGATACCGGCCTTCACGCCTTCGAACATCGTAATGTATTTCTCGCGCGTCTCGGGCGGGACCTCCGAAAGGAAGACGCCCTGCGCAAACAGCGCTGTCGGGGACGAAATGCCCAGCTCCTCGAGCCGTTCCGGCGAAACATTTTCGAACGCCTTCATGTTCGAATGGCCGTAGCCGTAGGTTTCGATCTCGAACTGACCGGCTTCCGGCGAAGACATCGCGTTGAGGAAATCGTACTTCGCCTCATCGTCGCCGGGGCCGCCTTCGATCAGGACCAGTCCGCAAACCCAGGTGAGAATGCCTTCCTTCGGGTTCATGTACTTGACTGGAATGCCCTGCTGCTTGAGCGTCACAACGGACGCGTTCCAGGCATAGGCCGCGACCAGTTCGCCCGATGCCAGGCTCTGCTCGATGGTCGTGTTGTCGCTCCAGTAATAGAGCAGAAGTTCTTTCTGCTTCACCAGAAGCTGACGGCACTGTTCGATCTGTTCATCGGTCATGTTGAACGGATCCTTGATGCCGAGCGCCAGCGCAGCGGCGGTGACGGCACCGTCGATCGC
>JBBDWW010000043.1:0-8739 GCA_040902645.1 Dongiaceae bacterium
TCCTGCTCTATCAGGCGCCGCTCGGCGAAACCGCCAAAGCGCGGTTGAAAGTGCTGCGCGATACCGATGACGGGTTTCGCATCGCCGAAGAGGATCTGCGGCTGCGCGGCGCCGGCGAGTTGCTGGGTACGCGCCAGAGCGGGTTACCGGCGTTTCGCCTCGCGGATCTCACCGTGCATAACGAGTTGCTGAAGGCCGCCCGCGACGATGCGACGCTGGCGCTCGAGCGTGATCCCAATTTGACCGGCGAACGCGGCCGCGCGTTGCGCGTTCTGCTCTATCTCTTCGAGCGCGACGCCGTCGTCAGGACGCTGCGCTCCGGCTAGACGGTCGAGGCCGGAATCTTGACCTTACGCTTCTCGGGCGGGCGTCGATCGGGTGGAGTCACGATGCCCCCCGAGACCACCATTTTGATACCCTCTTCGACCGACATGCTGAGTACCGTCATGTCCTTCCTGGGAATGAACAACAGAAATCCAGAGGTCGGATTCGGCGTCGTCGGCATAAACACGTTGACCACTTCGTCTTCGGTGATTTCCTGCACTTCGCCCTGTGTCGTGCCAGTGATGAATGCAAGCGCCCAAAGTCCGCGCCGCGGATACTCGATCAGCACGACCTCGCGAAAGGCACTCGACTGGTTTGCCAGCACCGTCTCGAATATCTGCTTAACCGCGCCATAGACGCTCCGGATGACCGGCATCCGCGCCAGTATCCGCTCGCTGATTCGTACGATCAGTCGACCGACCAATCCGGCTGCGAACGCGCCGACCAAGACCAGGAATGCAAACAGGACAATCAACCCGATCCCGGGGACGCTGAACGGCAGATAGGTCTCTGGGTTGTATTTCGCCGGAATAAGCGGTTTCACTGACCGGTCGATCCAGGAAATCACCTGCCAGGCGAGCCAGAACGTGATTGCCATGGGCGCCGTGACCAGGACACCGGCGAAAAAATATGCCCGCAAGCGTCCGGACAGGCTCGGCCGCAGCCGGATTTTCCTCGCCTCGGAACGAGTGTTATCAACGTTCTCCGGGTTGGCCGCCGGGCTCAATCCGTCGTTGATTCGTTCGTTTTCCGCCATTGTTGGCTGGCCTCGTGCTGCGCGATCGGCTTCGAACCACTATATAATGTTCATCGCACTGCCGTCAGGGCCGGAGCCTGCAGGATATTGCCGATTTTCCTTTCCCGAAGCGGCCGCGCCGGACCGTCGATCGAGGCGGTTGCGACCGCCGTGCCGCCGCATGTTATCCGGCAGGCCGACGCGGAAGCGATCGCGCGCCGCGTGTTCGACCGCGATCAATCCGAGATCGAACGACTGCTGCCGGTCTTTGCCAACGCCGGCATCGAGCAACGACATTCCTGCATGCCGCTCGACTGGTATCTCGAGCCGCATGGCTGGAAGGAGCGCAACGATCTCTACGAACGTCATGCGCTCGCGCTGATCGAGGAGGCGGCTCTCGATTGTCTGGCGCGTGCCGGCCGGCGGCCCGATGAAATCGACACGATCGTCTGCGTTTCCACGACCGGCGTGACGACGCCGAGCCTCGATGCCCGTCTGCTCGATCGGATTGCATTCCGGCGCGACGTGCGGCGTCTGCCGATCTTTGGTCTCGGCTGCGGCGGCGGCGTGACCGGGCTCGCGCGGGCCGGCGATCTACAGCGCGCCGCACCGGAAAGCCGCGTCCTTCTGCTCGTCGTCGAGCTCTGCGCTCTCACGTTTCGGTCCGCAGATCATTCCAAGAGCAACATCATCGCGACCGCCTTGTTCGGGGACGGCGCGGCGGCCGTTTTGCTCGGCCCCGCCACAACCGGACCGCACCTGGGCGTTTCCGGTGAACATACCTGGCCGGATTCGCTGCCGGTGATGGGCTGGCAGATCGAGGACGACGGGTTCGGTGTGCTCTTCTCGCGCGACATCCCGGCGCTCGTCCGCCGCGATTTCGGGGCGATCGCCGACGCGTTCCTCGCACGCAACGGATATACCCGTGCAGATCTCGCCGGCTATGTCTGCCATCCCGGCGGCATCAAAGTGCTTGCAGCGCTGGAAGATGCGTTCGGGCTTCAGCCGGGCTCGCTCGGCATCGCGCGCGACGTTCTGCGTGACTACGGCAATCTGTCGGCGGCAACCGTTCTGTTCGTGCTGGAGCGGATGCTGGCCGCCGGTGCGAAACCGGGCCGATATCTGATGACAGCCTTGGGGCCGGGTTTCACCGCCACGTTCCAGATGCTTGAAATCCGCTGATGGGCGTGGCGCCCTCGATCGCGCAGCCGGTCCGATGACGCCACTGCTCTGGCTGCTGGCATTCGTCGTCTTCCAGCGTCTGGCCGAGCTCGTCTATGCCCGGCGCAACGAGCGCCGGTTGCTGGCCACGGGCGGTGTCGAAGTTGGAAGCGGCCATTATCCACTGATCGTCGCGCTGCATATCGCTTGGATCGCCGCGATGGCGGTGTTCATCCCCCTCGATACGTCCCTGCGAATACCGTGGCTGGTTGCTTTCATCGTCTTGCAGGCGTTGCGGCTTTGGACGATCGCGAGCTTGGGGCGCTTCTGGACGACGCGCGTTATCACCGTGCCCGCCGCAAAGCTGGTCAGACATGGCCCATATCGTTGGCTGCGCCATCCGAACTACCTGATCGTCGCGGCCGAGATTGCGGTGCTGCCGCTCGCCCTCGGTGCCTGGTATCTCGCAGCGATTTTTACAATCGCCAACGCCGCTTTGCTGTGGTGGCGAATTCGGATCGAGAACGCCGTCCTCGCCGGGCGCCGCGAAGAGCCCTAGTAACGCGCCGGCCAAGTCGCGTTGGCGTAGGCGGCGGCGAGCCTTGTCGCCGTCGCCGCGGTGTCGAACGCCCCGGGTTCGTCGGGCGACGCTTCGCGCACGAGCAATTTTATGCGTACCAGCATCGATGCCTCCGACCGCTGGTGCCGGTTATAGGCATAAGGGTGATAGGGAAAATACGGGTAGTAACCCATGTTCCGATACGGATACGGGTAACCGTAGGAATATTGATTGAACCAGGAACCGCCATAGGCCCCGTATCGTGAGTCGTAATCGACCGACACGTCGGCATCGCGGCTCGATTCTTCGACGATGAACGCCGCATAGCCGCGCTCCTGCGCGATCTGCGCGGCGCGCCAGAGAGCGAGATCGTAGGCGCGCGCCTTTTCTTCCTCGATATCCTGTTCGCGCGCCGCGTCGCGGGTGCTGGTCTGCAACTCCGGCGTCACATACTCGACTTCGAAACGGTCTTCCCCCGCCGGAGTCGTTGCGTAGCCGTACTGATCGGTCTGCGCGATCGACACCATTGCCGGGCGCGGCGCAGGCGGCGTACAGCCGGCCAGCGCGACGACTGCCATGCCGGCCAACAAAACCTTGTGAATGCCATCCACTCGCATGGCGCCAATATCGAGCCGCTCGGGCTGATCGACAAGGTCCACGGCCCACAGTTACGAGCGGGTGCCTACTGTCGACCGGCCATTTGGTCGCCTATCCTCGATGGTCTCAAAGTGCTGCCGAACTTTGATAGGGGATTTGGAATGACGACCCGTAATAGATTGATTCTACAGACAATCGCGGTGGCCGTTCTGCTGGGTGGCCTGTTCGTGCTGCGCGATGCCGCCGCCGAAGATCTGCCGGCGGTTGTGGAGCAGCGCCAAGACGCCATGAAATCGATGGGCGGGCATATGAAGGCGATCAACGGCGCAATCGAATCGGGAAGCCCCGATGGCGCGCTTGTGGCGCAGCTTGCCGCCGAGATCCAGACGATCGCTGCGAAGATTCCGGAACTGTTTCCGGAAGGCACCAGCCTCGAGGACATTTCCGGCGACGTCGGCGCGAAACCGGAGATCTGGACCGACTGGGCCGGCTTCGAGCAGGCCGCCACAAATCTGGGCACGCAGGCCGAACCGCTCGTCGCTGCGGCGGGCACGGGCGATGCCGCTGCCATGGCGGCGCAATTCAAGCTGGTCGGCGAAGCCTGCGGCGGCTGCCACAGCAAGTTCCGCCAGAAAGACTGATCTCGGCGATTTGAACGACAAACGAAAAGCCGGCAGCGATGCCGGCTTTTTTCGTCTTGGCCTGCTTGTCGATTTCGGGCTGTCGTTTGGAACGCGCGTGGCGCCACTAGCGCCAGAGCGCCTGCGGATTGTTCAGAACTTCCGGGCTGAGTGCGAGACAATAGGCGCTCTGGTCCCACATGAACTTGCAGGCCTTGCCGGCATCCTCCTGCGCGAGCCCGACCATCAGCGCGGAATAGCGCGAGACGCCTTCCTGCTCGCGCTGGACGACTGCCGGCCGACCTTTCGAGAGAATGTCCTTCAACTGCTCGCGGGCATCCATCAGCACGGTCTCGGCCTGCGCCTTCTCGAAATAGGCGCCGAACACGACACCCCAACCCGGCAAGGTGCCACCATCGAGCGTTCCGTCGGCAACGGCCGAAGTGCCGAGTTCGCATTGCTCGGGCGGCAATCGGAATGGCGGTGGACCGGAATCCTCGCCGGCCACGGCATTCGGCCAGTCAGCAAGCAAAATAGGATTCGCAGGGACCGGGGCCGCGAACGCCTCGTCCATCAACCGCGCCATCTCGGCCGTACGCCGCCCACCGCTCTCGCCACCCAGCACGACGCCGATCAGGCGCCGCCCGTCCTGCATCGCGGATGCAACCAGATTGTAGCCCGACCCGCAGGTGAACCCGGTCTTGAACCCGTCGGCGCCTTCGTAATAGTCGAGGAACTGGTTGTAGGTACCGAGCGATTGCCCGTCGAAGATCACGTAACGACGGCTGAAAAATTCGTAATAGCCCGGAAAATCCTCGATCAGCGCGGCGGCGAGCATCGCCATATCGCGCGCGGTGGTGATCTGGGAATCGTCCGGCAGGCCCGACGCGTTACGAAAGACCGTTCGCGTCATGCCAAGCGCCCGCGCCTTCAGGCTCATCATCGCGGCGAAGCGTGGTTCGCTGCCGCCGACCGTCTCAGCCAGCAGCGTCGCAATATCGTTCGCCGAGCGCACGATCAGCGCGACGACCGCCTGTTCGACGGTAATCTTCGCGCCGACGCGGATACGAAGACTCACTTCAGGCTGCGCGGCTGCGGTCTCCGAAACGGTCAGCGTCTCGTCCAGCGCCAGTGTGCCGTTCTCGATCGCCTCGAAGGTGAGATAGAGCGTCATCAGCTTGGTGAGCGAGGCGGGATACCAGCGCCGCGTCGCCTGCTCCTCCGACAGAACGGCCCCGGTCGCTGCATCGACGATAATGCTGGCGAGCCCGGTATCGGCGCGCGCGGGCAAGGCCGCGCCGGCCGAAATCACGGCCACCAGCAGGATCGGCGAGAGCAAAGACCATATGAAACGCGGCATGGCGCGGCGGTCGGGATTCCTGCGGTTCCAGTGTGATCGGCGGGACTGTAAGGGCCGACCCCCGGCTGGTAAAGCGCGGTCAATCGGGCGGCTACCCCGCCGTCGTCAAGGCGCACGCCGGGTAAATCGTGCCATCTGCCGGACGGGGATACGCCCTGAAACCCCATTGCCCCCGGGTCAGCGGCCGTGGCTTGATGGCCGCCCGGCGTGGGCCAAGCCGCCGGACCATCCAAGGAATGACCCCGATGATCGATCCCGGCCTCTATGTCGCGTTCGTCCTTGCCACCACGGTTCTGATTCTGGCCCCGGGACCGGCCGTGTCGCTGATTGTCGCCAATTCCCTCGCCTATGGCACGAAACGCGCAATGCCGTCGGTCATCGGCATCAGCCTCGCGACCGCCTCTTACCTTATCGTCACCTTCTTCAGCATGGCCTCGTTCCTGCTGCTGCTGGCCGAATGGTTCAACCTGCTGCGCTGGGCCGGCGCGATCTACCTGGTGTGGCTCGGCATCCAGCTCTGGATGAAGAAGCACGACGATCTCGATGCCACCGCCGTCCGGGTTGCCTCACCGGCAAAGCTGCTGATTCAGGGATTCCTCGTCAACGCCACCAATCCGAAGCTTCTGATCTTCTATGGCGCGTTCTTTCCGCAGTTCGTCGACCCATCGCGCGACCTGCAGCCGCAGCTTGCGATCCTGTGCACGACGTTCTTCGTCATCGCGCTCACCTTCGACGGTCTCTACGCCGTCCTCGCCGGCCGCGTCCGGACCTGGTTCCGTACCAGCCGTGCGCGGCGATGGATCGACCGGATTTCCGGCACGCTGCTGATCGGCGCCGGTGTCGGCCTCGCGCTGGTACGGCGGAGCTGACGCGGGTCCGCATGGAGCCGCGCGCCCCATGTCGATAAGACAACGCCTTGCCAGATTGCACGAATCGCCGCGCGCGATTGCGGTGATCGCCGCGATCGTCCTCCTGATCTACGTCGTCTGGATCAGCGGGCCCTATTTGCGCTCGATCGTCGTGCGCGACGCCGCGGTAACCACATGGATCGCATCGGCCAGGACGCCGATCGCCGGGTCGATCGAGTACGCGCCCCACGCTGCCGGGGAACGGATCGGGGCCGATGGTCGGATCGTGCTCATCACCAACTCGCGTGTATCCAACGCCGAACTGGTGCGGGCGCAGGCGGAGCTCGACCGCGCCAATGCCGATCTAGTGGCGCTGTCGGCGCAGATGGACGCGCTGGAAATCATCATTGCCGAGCGGGACCTCGCCGCCCGGACCTACGCCAAGACCTTCAGTGACGACGTCGTCGCGGAGATCGCCAACCTCGGCGCGCAGATCGAGTATCACCGCGCAGCGATGGTGCTGGAGCAAAATGAAGCCGCGCGGCTCGCCAGCATGCGCGACAGCGGTGCCAGCTCCCAATCCGAGGCCGACGCCGCCGCGGTCGCAGTCATCGATCGAGAGCGTGCCCTGGTCGCATCAGAGACTGCTTTGCAGCGCGCCGAGCAGCGGCTCGCCGCCGCGTCTTCCGGCAGCTTTCTGGGTGCCCTGGACAGCGGGGATACCGGCGACGCCCAGCGCAGCCTCGACGATGCCAAGATCCTGCTGGAACAAGCCCGCGCCCAGATGGGCCGGCTGCGGAGTGAGATTGCGTCGCAGGCCGTTATCGTTGAAGCGGTCACGACCGCCCACGAGCGCGCGCGAACCGCAACGATTCATGCGCCGGAAGGTGCGATGGTATGGAGCCTCCTCATTGGAGCCGGCGCCGAGGTCCAGCCCGGCGCCATCATCGCAACCTGGGTCAACTGCGAGGTGCTGCTGGTCGATGCGCCGATCTCGGATTTGACGGCGGGTTTGCTGTCGCCCGGCGATCCGGCCGAAGTCACGCTTGAAGGCGAGGTAAGGGTTCGCGAAGGCACCGTACTCTTCACGCGGGGGGCCACCGCGACACTGGGACATGACGATCTTGCTGCGCTCGCCAAAGGCCGTGACCATGGCAGTGGCCAGGCCATTATCGAATTGGCGGTCGACGACGCCGATATCGCCCAATGCCCGATCGGCCGTGCGGCCTTCGTCGATTTTCCGGGCGTCGGCATCATCGACATGTTCATCGCGCGCCTCCGTCTCTGAACGGCCCGCCCATGGCTCCGCGCGGCAGCATCACCCTCGATCAACGCCGAAAGGAAAACTCGATCTTCTATTCGCTGATCGCGGACATGGGCATTCTCACAATCTTTTTTATTGTCGGTATCGTCGGCGGATCGCTAACGATCATCGCGGAAATGATCCGCGGCACGTTGATGAACGCAATCGAAGGGTTTTCACTACTCGTGATGCGTCGGGTTCATCGCGAAACTTTGTTCACCCTCGAATTCGGCCCCGGCAAACTCGAGCGGGTCGCCAATGTGGGCATCGCGATCAGCATGGTCATCGGCGCACTCTGGGTGTTCATCAACGCCATCCTGATGATTCTCGGCGACCGCGAACTTGCCTCGCCGCTCGGGCTGGCGCTGGCCGCCGTCTGTGCTGCGATAAATCTTTTTATCAACCTGCTCGCCTGGGACGCGGTGCGGCGCGCCGCCCAAACCGGAAAATCGGTTATCATGCAGGCACAGTTGAAGTCGCGCGAGGTCAAGCTGCTATCGTCGGTCTTCATTCTGGCCGCCCTGACCGTTGCAACCCTCACGCCCGATCCTGTCATCGTGACCTGGGCGGAAGTAATCGGGTCGACGATCGTTGCCGGCGTCATTCTCTTCAACGCAATTGACCTGTTCCGGGCGGGTCTACCCGATCTCCTCGACCGCTCGGTCGACGAAAGCGCCCAGATCGCCATCAACCGTGCGCTGGCCAAACATTTCGACGATTACGAGAGCCTCGGTCGCGTGCGGTCCCGCCGCTCGGGCCATCGGACCTTTATCGAGGTGGCACTGGGCTTCGACGAAACCCTCACGATGACGGAAGTCGGCCGGCGGATCGTGGCGATCGGGAACTCCATGCAAACCGAGATCGAGAATGCCGATGTCTCGATCCTCGCCTCGTCGCATTCGAAGTCCGCCTAGACCGGATATCCGAACGATTCGAGATCGAGCCCGGCAAGCGCTGCCGTGCGCCGATTGCTTTCCGCGAAATATCGCTGATCGACGAGGCGCAACAGCTTGGCGTTCAGATGCTGCTGCACGCGGTTTTCGAAGTAAGCCGGCATGGCCGCTTCCAGCCCGCGCTTGAACCCGCGGTCGAACAGCTTGCCGGCCCAGGGCGGTAGTCGCGACGGTCGAAACGAATTCGCCGACGTGCGCCGATTGATCCAGGTGATGCGACGGAACCAGTAGGCTGCCGCATAGCCGCGGCGACTATTCTCACGGCGCCCGACGTCGAC
>JBBDWW010000044.1:0-8686 GCA_040902645.1 Dongiaceae bacterium
CAGCGACGGCGCGTTCATCGGTTGCTGCGGCTACAGCCCCGACGAGCCGGGCGCGGTCGAGATCGGTTACTGGATCGGCCGGCCGTTCTGGAAACAGGGCCTGGCGAGCGAGGCGATCGCGGCGCTGATCGCCTATTGCTTCACCGATCCGGCGATCGATCGCGTGATCGCGACGGTGCATCCCGACAATCTCGCCTCGATCCGCCTGCAGGAGAAACTCGGATTCGTTCTGACCGGTGCGCGCAAACTCGACATGCCGGCGCGCGGCTACGAGATCGTCGCACCGTTACGCACGATCACGCGCGCCGAATGGGATGCGCGTCTCGCCGCACGCAGTGACGGTTGCTGGCGCGAGGAACCGGCCCATGCGCCGCTGCCGGTCCTGCTGGTGGCTGCGGTCGCGCTGGTCGATGTCGACGGGCGGGTGCTGATCCAGAAGCGGCCCGCCGGCAAACCGATGGCGGGGCTGTGGGAGTTTCCCGGCGGCAAGCTGCATGACGGCGAGACGCCCGAGGCGGCGCTCATCCGCGAGCTCAAGGAAGAGCTCGCGATCGACGTGACCGAAAGCTGCCTCGCGCCGCTGACTTTCGCCTCGCATCGCTACGAGACATTTCATCTGCTGATGCCGCTGTTCGTCTGCCGGATCTGGAAGGGAAATCTTACGCCGCTCGAAGGGCAGGAACTCGCCTGGGTGCGGCCGGTGCGGCTTGCCGATTATCCGATGCCGCCAGCCGACAAGCCGCTGGTGCCGCTGCTGCGGGATTTGTTGTAGGGGCTGCAATAGAGCCCTTGCCCGCGATGCGGGAGAGGGCGGACGTGCGAGCGCCAGCGAGCGCGGCCGGGTGAGGGCATTGCATAAAACGAGCGCAACCTCTTGCCCCCTCATCCAGCTTCGGGTAAGGCGCGGCGCCGCGGTCTGCCGCGGCGTTGCCGCGCCAACCCTTCGCATCCTTCTCCCCCGAAGCCGGGGGCGAAGGATTCCAGAGCAAGGCGAGAGAGCGGCGTCAGCGCGGCCTCGCCTTGTCGCCGGCCGGGCGTTCCTCGGTATCGAGCGCTTCGGCGAGACGCGCTTGCGCGCCGCCGGGACGCAGCGGCTTCTGCTGCGATTCATGCGGGGCCCAGCCGGTGAGGAAGACGATTCGGAAGGTGGCGCGGATGCGCCCGTCCGGCTCGGCATGACGCTCGGCATAAAGCCGCGCCGCCTCCACGAATAACTGACGCGAGCCAAAGCCGCGCGGCGCATCGAGCAGCGGCGATTGCTCGCCCATGCCGCGCAGATCGGCCATCAGGCGAAACGCGTTCTCGTAGGTGACGGTGATCGTGTCACTGTCGGCGACCGGCAGCGCGAAGCCGGCGCGCTGCAGCAGACCCGCCGCGTCGCGCAGATCGGCGAAGGGGGCAACGCGCTGATGCGCGCCGCCAACAAGCGCGCTTTCAGCCACGAGCAGGCACTCGCGCAATTCGCCGAGCGTTTCGCTGCCGAACATCGCGGCGAGGAACAGCCCGTCGGGTTTGAGCGCATACCGGATCTGCAACAGCGCACCCGGCAGGTCGTTGACCCAATGCAGCGAGAGATTGCTGAGCGCGAGGTCGAAACTGCCGGCCGCGAAGGGCAGCGCTTCCTCGTCGGCGACCAGCGCCGGCGCATCCGGCGTCGCAGCCATGCGCGCATAGCGCTCCGAGAGATCCGACTGGATCAACGTTTCGATGCCGCCGCGCCCGCCGATCAGCCGCCGCAAGGTGCCATCATGGCAGCCGAGATCGAGGGCGAGGGGAAAGCGCCGGCGAATATCGTCGAGCCGGTCGGCCAGGCGTTCGCCCACGGTTTCGAACAGGAACCCATGCGCATCCAGCCGAGCCGCCGCGCGGTCGCGGTGGCGGGCCAGGCGCCGCCGGTCGAATACCCGGATAGGATCGTTCATGCGTCTTCTATATGGACCAGCCGGCTGGCGGCGGCCACCGTCTGTGGCATGATCGCCGTCATGGCCGACACGACGCCCGGGGCAGCGATCGAAACCGAGCCGGCAGGGATCGCCGGTGCCGCGCGCCGGTTCGGCCGGGCGGCGCTCGATCTCGTGCTGCCGCCGCGCTGCCTGCATTGCGGCATACCGGTCACGGGTGCGGTCGCGCTCTGTGCCGATTGCTGGTCGCAGGTGACATTCCTCGGACCGCCGCAATGCGCCTGCTGCGGTCGACCCTTCGCCGAGCCGGCGCCGCCGGAGACGCTGTGCGGCGCGTGTCTTGCCAGGCGGCCGCTTTATGCGCGGGCACGCGCCGTCTTTCGTTACGACGATGCGAGCAAGGGCCTCATCATCGCCTTCAAACATGGCGACCGCACCGACAGCGCACCGGCGCTGGCGCAATGGCTCGCGCGCGCCGGCGAACCCTTGATCGAGGATGCGGATCTGATCGTGCCGGTGCCGCTGCACTGGACACGGCTCTTTCAGCGGCGCTTCAACCAGGCGGCGATGCTGGCGCGGGCACTCGGCCGGCAGAGCGGCAAACCGGTCGTACCGGATGCGCTGGAACGGCGCAAGCGAACCCCGCCGCAAGGGCGCAGCAGTCGCGACCAGCGCCGGCGCAACGTCGCCGGCGCGTTTGCGGTCGCGCGCCGGCATCGGACGCTGGTCGCCGACCGGCGGGTGCTGCTGATCGACGATGTACTGACGACCGGCGCCACGATCGAGGCCTGCAGCCGGGCCTTGCTCGGTGCCGGGGCCGCCGCCGTGGATGTGCTGACCCTTGCGCTGGTCGTCCGCGGCGAAACCGGCGGCGGATGACAAATCGGGGTGGCGATGCCATCTATGAGGGGATGACAGCCCCGAGAGGGCGATAACCATGGCCAAGGTCGAGATCTACACCACCCAGTTTTGCGGCTATTGCCATGCCGCCAAACGGCTATTGGCCGAACGCGGCGCCGAGTATGCCGAGATCGACGTGATGGCGGACCCGCAGAGCCGCGCCGAAATGGTGCAACGGGCCGGCGGGCGGCGTACCGTTCCGCAGGTCTTCATCGACGGAAAATATATCGGCGGCTGCGACGAGCTTCATGCGCTCGACCGGCGCGGCGGGCTGACGCCGCTTTTGCTCGCGGCCGGCTAAGGAAATCTTCATGACCGCACCCTTCATCGCCGCCTGCGTGCAGATGAATGCCGGGTCGGATGTTGCGGCCAATCTCGAGCAGGCGGGCGCGCTGATCCGGCAAGCGCGTACGGCGGGTGCCGAACTGATCTGCACCCCGGAAAATACCGGGCGCATCGTTGCCGACCGCAACCGCGCGGTGCGCGAGGCGCCCAGCGAGGCGGAGCATCCGGCCTTGCCGTTCTTTGCCGGTCTTGCACGCGAAATCGGGGCCTGGATTCTGGTCGGTTCGATCGCCGTGCGGGTTTCGCCCGAGCGCTGCGCCAACCGTTCGCTGCTTTACGATGCGGCGGGGCGGCTGGTCGCGCGCTACGACAAGATCCACATGTTCGACGTGAAGCTGGCGAACGGCGAGCATTACACCGAATCCGAACGCATGCAGCCGGGTGAGCGCGCGGTCGTCGCCGAGACGCCCTGGGGCGGGCTTGGGATGACGATCTGCTACGATCTGCGCTTCCCCCATCTCTACCGCGATCTCGTAAAAGCCGGTGCCGACATCCTCGTCGTGCCATCCGCCTTCACGCGACCGACGGGTGCTGCGCATTGGGAAACGCTGCTGCGCGCCCGCGCGATCGAAAGCGGCGCCTATCTGCTGGCACCCGCGCAATGCGGCTTGCATGACGGCGGCCGCGGCACCTGGGGCCATTCGCTGATCATCTCGCCCTGGGGCGAGATCCTGGCGGCGGCCGGCGAGGAATGCAGCGTAATCACCGCGCGGCTCGATCCGGCGGCGGTGACTTCGGCGCGCGCCATGATCCCGGCTTTAAGCCATGACCGCTTCTATGAAGGCCCGGCTGCGGCCGCAGGCGGTGCCGCCAAGCCGGCGGCGGCTTGACCACGGCAGCACGGGCCGATCCGGCCCTGCTATACTGACGCGAAGCCAATCGCGCGCCGGAGCGGCCATGAGCGATGCGATCGGGCTCGGGCCCGAGGAATCGACCATTTCAACCGAATACTGGACCCGCCTCTCCGATGGCAGGGTGCAGTGCGATGTCTGTCCGCGCGCCTGCAAGCTGCACGAGGGACAGCGCGGGCTCTGCTTCGTGCGCGCGGCCCAGGGCGGCGAGATCGTGCTCACGACCTACGGCCGGTCGAGCGGCTTCTGCATCGATCCGATCGAGAAGAAACCGCTCAATCATTTTCTGCCCGGCACGCCGGTTCTGTCCTTCGGCACCGCCGGCTGCAATCTCACCTGCAAGTTCTGCCAGAACTGGGACATGTCGAAGAGCCGCGAGTTCTCGAAGCTCGCCTCGAAGGCGTCGCCCGCCGCGCTTGCCGCGGCCGCCGCGCAGACCGGCTGCCGGTCGGTCGCCTTCACTTACAACGACCCGGTCATTTTCATGGAGTACGCGATCGACACGGCGATCGCCTGTCGCGAGCGCGGCATCAAGTCGGTCGCGGTGACCGCCGGCTATATGTGCGCCGAGCCGCGCGCGGCGTTCTATCGCCACATGGATGCCGCCAATGTCGATCTGAAAGCCTTCACCGAGGATTTCTACTGGCGGCTCTCCAGCTCGCATCTCGCGAACATTCTGGAGACGATCGAATATATCCACCACGAAACCGATTGCTGGCTCGAGATCACCAATCTGGTGATCCCCGGCGAGAACGACAGCGACGGCGAGTTCGAGGCAATGACGCAGTGGATTGCCGAACATCTCGGGCCCGACGTGCCGCTGCATTTCACGGCCTTCCATCCCGATTTCAAGATGCTGGAGACGCCGCGCACGCCGCCCGCGACCTTGCTGCGGGCCTACGAGATCGCCAAGCGCAACGGCCTCCACCATGTCTATACCGGCAACGTGTATGACGAACGGCACGGCAGCACTTATTGTCCGGGCTGCGGCACGCGCGTGATCGGGCGCGACTGGCACAAGATCACCGCCTGGAACCTCGACGAGACCGGGCATTGCGGCCAATGCGGCGGGGCGATCGCGGGCGTTTTCGACGGGCCGCCAGGCGATTGGGGTCGACGGCGCCAGCGTGTCATGATCGGCGACGAGGCGGAGCCGGTGCGGGCCGTGCGGCCGCTCACGCGGCAAAAGAAAGCCATCACGCGGGCTGAGAACGAAGGCGGGGCGAGGGAGGCGGGGAACATGGCGATGGCAACGGGAACCGCGGCAGCGCCGCAGGCTGCCGGCGTGAAGCCGGCCGAGGTCGCGGGGCATTTCTATCCGGGCGATGCAGCACAGCTTCGGCGCGAGATCGATCAGGCGCTGCGCGATGCGAACGCGACGGCGATCCGGCCGAAAGCGATGATCGTACCGCATGCCGGCTATGGCTATTCGGCGTCGATCGCGGCCGGGGGCTATCGCGCGATCCTGATGCGCCGGCCGGAAATACGTCGCGTGGTGCTGCTGGGGCCGGCGCATCGCGTGCCGGTCGAAGGCATCGCGGTGCCCGACTACGAATCCTTTGCGACACCGCTCGGTACAATTCCGGTCGACCGCGATGCGATCGCGCGCATTCACGATCTGCCCGCCGTCTCGGTGCGGAACGAACCGTTCGCGCGCGAGCATTGCCTCGAGGTCCAGCTTCCGTTCCTGCAGCAGGTGCTCGAGAATTTCTCGATCGTGCCGATGCTGGTCGGCCGCAGCCAACCCGAGCGGGTTGCCGCCGTGATCGATGCGCTCTGGGGCGGGCCGGAAACGCTGATCCTGGTGTCGTCGGATCTCAGCCACTATTACGACGATCCGACCGCGCGCGAACTCGACGGCAAGGCGACCGCCGCCATCGAGATGCTGCGGCCCGATCTGCTGGAACAGCCTCACGCCTGCGGCCGACACGCGATCCGCGGCCTTCTGGTATCGGCGCGCAACCGGTTCATGCGCGCAACCGCCCTCGACGTACGCAATTCGAGCCAGACGATCGGCAAGCCCGATCGCGTGGTCGGTTACGGCACCTATCTGTTCGAGGATGCAGAGCAGGCGAGGCTCCCGGCGCCGCAGCGCGATTTTCTGCTGCGGCTCGCGCGCGAGGTGATCGCGCTCGGCGTCAAGAACGGAAGCGCGCCGAGCGTCCAGGTCGATAATGCGCCGCCACCCTTGCGCGCGAACCGCGCCGCCTTCGTGACGGTCACGCTCGATGGCAAACTGCGCGGCTGCATTGGTTCTGTGCAGGCGCAGCGCGCGTTGGTCGACGATGTCGTGCTCAATGCCTACAAGGCGGCGTTCGAGGACAAGCGATTCAAACCGCTGACCGACGCCGAACTGCCGCAGATCGACGTCTCGATCGCCGTGCTTTCGACCCAGGCGCCGATCGAGGCCGCGAGCGAGGCGGAACTGCTCGCCCAGCTCCGGCCCCATGTCGACGGGCTGGTAATTCGCGATGACGGGCTGAAGCGCAGTGCACTCTTCCTGCCGCATGTCTGGTCGGGCATTCCCGATCCGGCCCGCTTCCTCGCGCGCCTGCGCGAAAAAGCCGGGCTGCCGGCCGGGCACTGGTCGCCGCAGTTCAAGGCGTTCCGCTTCATCGCCGAGAATATCGAGACGAACGCGGCCTGACGGCGCGCGAGCATGAAAAGGCCGGCGGGGCGATCCGCCGGCCTCGTTCGTTTGCCGTTCGTTTCGAAGAAAAGTTTGGGCCGGGATTACTTCCCGCGCGGGGCGCCGGTCCGGCGCGTCGCCGAACCCTTGACCGCCGCGTTGTTACCCTTTTTGGGCGACGGTGCGCCGCTCTTCGGGTTGCTGCCGGGGGCGGCACCTTTCGGCGACGGGCCCGGTTTGCCTTTTTGAGCCATGATCGCGGCCTCCTTCTGGAGAAATTGCGGGAACGCATTGTAAGGAACGATTCGCCGCTGGCTGCAAGAAGAAAGAGGGGGCGGGTCGTCGCCGGGCAAAAGGAAAGAGCCGGCGCAAGGTCGCGCCGGCCCGATCGAACCCAAGCCGAAGATGTCTAGCGGTTCGGCTGCGGCGTTACCCGGAGATAGGGCTTGATCGACTTGAAGCCCTTCGGGAACAATTTCTTCGCGTCGTCGTCGGAGACCGACGGGACGACAATGCAGTCCTCGCCTTCCTTCCAGTTGACCGGTGTCGCGACCTTGTAGTTCGCGGTCAGCTGCAGCGAATCCAGCACGCGCAGAATCTCGTCGAAATTGCGCCCCGTCGAGGCCGGGTAGGTAAGCATCAGCTTCACCTTTTTATCCGGGCCGACGACGAAGACCGAGCGCACCGTCAGCGTGTCGTTCGCATTCGGATGGATCATGTCGTAGAGGTTCGCCACCTTTCGGTCGGAGTCGGCGAGCAGCGGATAGTTCAGCTTCGCGCCCTGCGTCTCCTCGATGTCCTTTGCCCATTTGGTGTGATCCGACAAGGGATCGACCGACAGGCCGATGATCTTGGTGTTGCGCTTGTCGAACTCGGGCTTGAGTTTCGCCATATAGCCGAGCTCGGTGGTGCAGACCGGGGTGAAATCCTTCGGATGCGAAAACAGGATGGCCCAGCCATCGCCGATGAAGTCGTGGAACTTGATGCGGCCTTCGGTCGAATCCTGTTCGAAATCCGGTGCGACGTCGCCAATGCGAACCGCCATGATCAATCTCCTGTTATCAGATGTGTAACGGGCCTAATCCGTCCCCGACGGATGTAGAAAGCGCCATGGACGGAATCAACACCCTTTCGCCGGGCGCGGCAACCCCGGCTTCGCCGGGCGCGGAAACCGCCACGCGATGACTGTTCAGGGCCGCCGCGCGGCGATGCGCTGGCACACGGCCAAACGCGGTTCGGCATCGGTCATCTGTTCGTAGGCAACGATCTCAAGCCGGCCGCGCACGGCGTCGATGAGCTCGTCCCGCCGCAGCAGGAAATCGGGATTGGTCGGGCGACCATACTGTTCGTTGCCCAGCGCAAAGGTCTCGTAGAGCAGCCAGCCTTGTGGCGCGACCGCCGCGATCAGCGACGGCAGCAGCGGCCGGTGCAGATAATTGGTCACAACGACCGCCGCGAAGGTCCCGCCCGGCAAGGGATCGCCGCCGACCTCGAGATCGTTCGCGCGCGCCTCAAAGTCGGGCCTTCCGGCGAGCGGACGCAACCGCGCGATGTCGCGGTCGATCGCCAGCACCGGGTGGCCGAGCTCGAGAAAAAGAACGCTGTGCCGCCCCGAACCGGCGGCGACGTCGAGCACAGGGCCCGGCGGCACCAGGCCGGCGAACCGGGCGATCCAGAGAGACGGCTTTTCTGCTCGATCTTCAGGCACTTGTCGTTTTCCTCATCCTCGCCCATCTTACCGGCGCATGACGGGACCCGGCCAGCGCGGGCGTCCGTCGGGTTTACGGGCAACGACAAGCACAATGATTCTTTTCGGCTTGCAATGCGCCGGGGGCCACCAGTTCGAGGCGTGGTTCCGCGACGGCGCGACCTACGACCGGCAAGTGGATGCCGGCAAACTCGCCTGCCCGATCTGCGGCGGCCACAAGGTCGAGAAGGCGCCGATGGCGCCGCGCATCGGCAAGGGCCGGTCGACCGCGATCGTGCCGTCCGAGGCGCCGCCGGCCCCGACGCCGACGCCCGATGCGGCGACGATGGCGGTGATGAGCGCGCATCTGAAG
>JBBDWW010000045.1:0-8611 GCA_040902645.1 Dongiaceae bacterium
GGTATCACCGTCATCAACTCGAACTCGCCGCTCCGGCTCGACAATCCGATGGGCGAGGGGCTGACCGAACTGGCGCGGCACGGCCAGGCGGTCGCGGTGACGCCGTTCACTTTGGCTGGCGCGATGAGCCCGGTTTCGCTCGCCGGTGCGTTAGCACTTCAGAATGCCGAGGCCCTCTTCATGGTCGCGCTGACCCAGATCGTGCGGCCGGGCACGCCGGTCATCTATGGCGCCTTCACCTCGAACGTCGATATGAAATCGGGCGCGCCCGCGTTCGGCACGCCGGAATACGCCAAGGCCGCGATTATCTCGGGCCAGCTTGCGCGGCGCTACAAACTGCCGCTGCGTTCGAGCAACGTCAACGCATCCAACGTCGTCGACGTGCAGGCGGCCTATGAAAGCGAGATGGCGCTCTGGTCGACGATCATGGGCGGTGCCAATTACATCGTGCACGCGGCCGGCTGGCTCGAAGGCGGGCTGACGGCCTCGTTCGAGAAACTGATCGTCGATGCCGAGATGCTGCAGATGATGCGCGAGTTTCTCGAACCGCCGGTCATCGACGAGGCCGAGCTCGGCATCGAGGCGATCCGCGAGGTCGGCCCGGGCGGACATTTCTTCGGCGTCGGCCATACGCTCGAACGCTACGAGCGCGCGTTCTATGCACCGATCCTCTCCGACTGGCGCAACTTCGAGACCTGGCGCGAGGCTGGATCTGAAAACGGCACACAGCGCGCCCACAAGATCTGGAAGCAGCTGCTCAAGGACTACGAACAGCCGCCGATGGATCCCGGCCGCCGCGAGGCGCTTGACGAATATCTCGTGAAGCGCACGGCGGAGATCGCGGCGGGGAAGTTCTAGGCCGCCGGCGCCGCTTCTATTTCCCCTCCCCTTGCGGAAGGGGTTAGGGGAGGGGTATCGAGCCGAGGCGAAGCGTCGACTTCCCCCTCATTCGTCATTGCCGGGCTTGACCCGGCAATCCATCGCAGGGCGGAATGCGATCGTTAAAATTGGCACGGACCTTCGTCCAGCAACCGAGGCCGGTGCATCGGCACAATGGATCGCCGGGTCAAGCCCGGCGATGACGGTCGTTAGAAGTCGAGAAGCGTGAAGCGAAAATCCGGAAGCCTGCCTCGCACCCTCACGCCATCTTCAGATAGCGCCGGCATTCTAGGCCGCAGGCCGCAGCCAGAACGGTTCGAGCATGGCCGCCGTCGCGATCGCATCGTCCGGCGGGTGGCCACTCTCGATACGGACGATCAGATCAGCCAGCGTATCGCCGGCCCAGACGGCATCGGCGCCGGTCACGCGGGCGTCGGCCGGTGCCTCGCGCCAGCGATCCCAGAGCGAGGTTTCCTGCTTGCGCAGCGCCAGAAGATCGCGCGCGAGATTGATCCGCAGAAACCATGCGCCCGTCGCCTCGCCGTGACCGAACCGCGCGGCATCTTCCTTGCCGCTGCGATAGAGCTGCCAGGCGGCGGCCGCGTTGAGAAACGCACCCGTCGGCAGGTCGCTGCCATCGAAGCCGATCGCCAGATGCGCGCGATGCTCGGCATCGAGCTGGGCGTCGGCGATCGCCCAGCGCGCCTCGTCACAGCGCCAATACTCGCAGACCCAGTGATCCTCGAACCGGCCTTCGTCGAAATAGGTCGCGAAGCCGCAGCGCACGCGCGCCGGCACCGCCTTCGCGCGCAGCAACGCGGTCAGCATCAGCGCATAGTCGCGGCAGGTCGAAACCGATCGCCGGCGCGGAGGCCGCGGTTGCTCGAGCGGTGCCGCGTCGAGCGCGAGGACGATATCGAGCCGCGTCGCAATCGGGTGCGTGGCGCGCGCCGCATCGGCGAAATCCGCGTCTGTCAGATGATAGAGGTCGAGCCAGTCGCCGTGGATCAACAGGCCCTGCACGACCCCGACCAGCGACGGCACGTCGTCGGGCAGCGACGCGATCGCCGCCGCGTGCGGACCAAGTTCGGTGAGTGCCGTCTGGCTACAATAATAGGCGAGCGGACCGTCGCCCGACCGATCGCTCGTCGTTCGATGGGTCATCTTGTCGCCATCCTCACGCCATCTCCAGATAGCGCCGCCGTTCGAGGTCGGTGACCTGCGCGCGGAAGATGCCGGTCTCGAAGTCGCCGATGCGGATCAGATTGTCGACGAACTCGGAATTGAGCACCTCGCGGATCGCGGCACTGCCGCGCGCCACCGAGAGCGCCGCATCCAGCGTCATCGGCACGCTCTCCGCGCCGGGCGTTTCGTAGCAATTGCCTTCGCCCGGCGCCGGCGGCGTGAGCTTCTTCTCGATACCGCGCAGTCCCGCGCCCAGCATGGTCGCGAGTGCCGTGTACGGGTTGAGATCGGCGCCGCCGATGCGGTTCTCGAGCCGCGCCTTCTTCGCGCTCTCGTTGATGACGCGATAGCCGACGGTGCGGTTGTCGACACCCCAGTTGCGCGTCACGCCGGCGAAACTGTTCGACTGGAAGCGTTTGTAGGCATTCACCGTCGGCGCATAGAACATCGTGGTCTCGTGGAACGTATCGAGCTGCCCGGCGACGAACTGCCGAAAGGGCGCGCTCATCCGCATCGGGTCGCCTTCGTCCCAGAAGGCCGGCTTGCCCGTCTTCGCGTCGGTGAGGCTCATATGGATATGGCCGGAATTGCCGGAGAAGTTTTCGTGGATCTTCGCCATGAAGCTTGCGGTCATGCCGGCCTGCGCTGCGAGTTGCTTGACCGCGGTCTTGAACCACACCGCCGTGTCGGCCATGCGCAGCGGGTCCATTGCACGCAGATTGGCCTCGAACTGACCTTGGCCCCATTCCGGCGCGCAGCCTTCGATCTCCTCCGGAAACGCATCGCGCAGCGCGCCGACAATCGATTCCCAGAAATGCCCCTCATAGACCGAGTAGCAATGGATATCCTGCGACACCAGCCGCGGCATACCCCAGTTTCCGGCGCGGATCTCCTCCGGCTTCGTGGGCAGCAGGAAGAATTCGAGCTCGAGGCTGCATTTGACATTGTAACCAAGCTTCCGCGCGCGCTCGATCTGGCGTTTGAGCTCAGTGCGCGGGCACAAGGCGGACGTGCCGCCATCGGGCCGCCGCAAATCCATGTTCACGACGGCGGCGTTCTTCTCCCAGCCGGCGATCCGGAAACTGCCGAGATCGGGCTCGCCCTTCACGTCGGGAATGCCGGTCGGAAACAGATGCGGCAGCACGTCGTCGATCATCGTCGTGTAGAGGATGAACGAGGCGAAATTGATGCCATCCTGCGCTGCGTCGTGGAAATAGGGAACAGTCAGGCGCTTGCCGCGCAGCATGCCGCCGGGATCCGTCGCCGCAAGAATGACGGTCTTGATCCCATGCTGTTCGATCAGCGCCTCGATCGATTCCAAATCCATACCTTCCCCCGGATGTTTCGAGCGGCGATTGTTTCAGCGTGTCGCCTTGCGCCCGAGTTCCACAATGTCGATCTGGCGCACGCGCTCGAGCCCGTGGCCCTTCAGCCGTTCCAGAACATAGTCGAATGCGTCGGTCACATGTTTCGAGACCGCGCGGTCGAGCTTTGCTTCGTCGCCGGCGCGGAAGGCGTCAAGAATCGGCGTATGCGAGGCGACCAGCTCGTGCATGGGTGTGGCCGAACGATCGCCGGTGAGATGCCAGAGCCGATAACTGAGCCCGCCGAGATTATAGAGATGTTGCGCGAGGAAACGGTTGCCGGCATGGCGCCAGGCAAACGCATGAAAGTCGAAATCGAGATTGACCACGTCGACGACACGCCCGGCCTCGATCAGACCGTCGGCCGCATCGAAACAGCAGGCGAGACGCTCGATTGATTCGTCGCTGCGCTGATGCAGCGACAACCGCCAGGCAAGCCGCTCGGCATGCAGCCGCACCTCATAGAGCTCGCGCACTTCCTCGAACCCGACCGGGGTTACCTGGATCGACTGGTTCGCCTTGAACACGACGAGCCGTTCCGAGGCGAGCCGCAGCAGCGCCTCGCGCACCGGCGTGCGGCCGAAATCGAGCGTTTCCATCAGCGCGCGTTCGTTCACGACGGAGCCGGGGCGCAATTCGCAGGTGACGATCTTGCGGCGGATCGCGGCATGCGCGCGTGCCGCCTGGGTCGGCGCGGGCTCGTCCCCGTCCGGCATCAGCTCCGGCAAAGGGCGAAAGCCGAGGCGTTCGTTCGCCATGAAACTCCCTTTTCCGTCCGACTATTCGCAACCCTGCGTGACTGAGGACGGCGCGCGACGGACCTGCACCAGGCGCAGGGTACTCTAGGGAGCCGGTCGATATACGGTCAATATATGGAGAACCAGTCGCCGCGTCGCTTCATAAAGCGCCGCGTATGAAATGCTGCGCGAATGCAATGCGCTCGAAGGGCGGAACTTTTCTTTTGTAAGCGAAACAGGGTCCAGCCCGCTACGAACGGGCTTCAGGCCGGCGCCGTGCGATCGGAGCTGGCGATCAGTTGCCGCCGCCGCCCCAGCCACCGCCCGAGCCACCGCGGGCCCCACTCCATGCGGGTCGGTCTGACCCTTTCTCGATCCGGTACCCCGGAAATAGTCCCGCAAAAAAAGCCGAAGCGGCCACCCCTTACGGGGCGGCCGCTCCAACGTCCTGCTGGTTCTTAGAGGGTCGGTTCGTCCCCTCCGTCATTGCCGGTGTCGTCATCGCAGGTGCCGGCATTGTCGGTGCCCGTGGCGTGGGCATCAGCGCTGCGCATCGTCGCAGTATCGAAATCGAATGTCATCGGCGCCGCCGCGAGAACGATGGCGAACACACTGACCGACGCGAGATACACAAGCCCATTACGAAAAGTTATAGACATACAAAATCCTCAATAATGTTACGGTTTCATCCCCCGGTGCCTTCCTATAGAGGGATCCGGCAGGGCTAAGTGTTCTTAAGTGCTAGGAGCAGCCGGACCGTACCGCGCTTCAATCAAGCGGTTGTTGATCGACATCAAATTCAGCACCGCGCGCATTGACGCTACGCCTCGTGAAGGCGATGTTCCGAGGCAATTGTTTGCGCCTGCGCAATGAAGGATTCGCGCGTCGAAAAAGGAAAAAAATAAACCGCATCGCAGCCTCCCGCTTTTTGCAGCGATGCTTCCAAGTATGTTTTCGTGATTGTTGAAGACGAGTGCCAGGCATTTGCAGAGCGCGAGTGCATGCAAATCGCCGTTGCGTTTGATGGATACTAACACGGATCGATATTGCGCGATTTCTGGCAAGTGCGGAACTGAGGCGCATCGTGAAACAGTTCGCGGGCCGACGCGGCCGTTACAGGTGCTCGGCGCTCTCAAATAGTGCGATCGGCACACACTGCGTTAAGGCGGATGCCATGGGTCAAACTCCAGAGCGAGAAAACCGATGCCACGCCGGTCTGTGATATCGTCGTGGTCGTGCTGAACGGCGGAGACTTGTCGCAGATTGTTACCGCGACTTCAGCGCACGATGACGTTCGAGAACTGCCAGGGATCGTCGCGGTCGATTTCTTCCGGAAACAGCACGCCGCGATCGATCGTGGGATTCCAGTCGGTATAGTGACCGACTACCGGCCCGAGATAGGGCGTCTGCACGTCGAGGCAGCGGCGATAATCCATTTCGTCGGTCTCGACAATGCCGACTGCGGGATTCTCCAATGCCCACACCATTCCGGCCAGCACGGCCGACGTGACCTGAAGGCCGGTCGCGTTCTGATAGGGCGCCAGTTCGCGGGTTTCCTCGATCGAAAGCTGCGAGCCGTACCAGTAGGCATTCTTCTTGTGGCCGTAGAGCAGCACGCCGAGCTCGTCGATGCCGTCGACGATCTCGTTCTCGTCCAGAATGTGGTGTTTCGTTTGTGCCTGCCATTGCCTGCCGGCCATTTCATGCAGCGACAGGACCGCGTCGTTGCACGGGTGATAGGCGTAATGACAGGTCGGGCGGTAAATCGTCTTGCCGCCTTCCTTCAGCGTGAAAAAATCGGCGATCGAGATCGACTCGTTATGGGTCACGAGGAATCCGTGTTGCGCCTTCGCGATCGGCGTCCAGGAACGCACGCGGGTGCCGGCACCCGGCCGCATCAGATAGATCGCGGCGTCGCAGCCGCTGTCATGCTTGCGCCCTTCCTGCGGCAGCGCCTTCTCATGCGTACCCCAGCCCAGTTCCGAGGGTTGCAGCCCTTCCGAAATGAAACCCTCGACCGACCAGGTGTTGATGAAGACCTCGAGCGGCTTCGGTGTCTTCGCGCGCTGCGTGTCGCGCTCGGCGATATGGATACCTTTGACGCCCGCCTTCTGCATCAGCCGGCCCCATCCGGCGCGATCTCTCGGCACGTCGGTGCCGGCACCCACGTCCTTCGCGACATTAAGCAGCGCCTGCTTCACCAGCCACGAAACCATGCCCGGATTGGCACCGCAGCAGGAGACCGCGGTCGGCCCACCCGGCATGTTGCGGCGCAGTTCGAGCAGCGATTCGCGTAGCGCATAATTCGAGCGCTGCGAAATGGTCAGCTTCGGATCGGTGTAATAGCCGAGCCACGGCTCGATCACGGTGTCGATATAGAGCGCGTTCATCTCCTTGCACAGTTCGATGATCGCGAGCGACGACACGTCGACCGAAAGATTGACCAGAAAGGCCTGTTCGCCCGGCTTGGTCTCGAGCAGGGGCGACAGAAGCTCGCGATAGTTCTCCTTCGTAACCGCATCTTTGACGAAGCCGACGCCGGCGGCCTCTGCCATGCGTCGATGCGCGTCGTTCGGATCGATCACCGTGAACCGGCCCTTCGCGCATTCGATATGGCGCAGGATCAGCGGCAGCGCGCCGCGGCCGATCGAACCGAAACCGATCATGACGACCGGACCGGTGATGCGGGCGTGAAGCGTATGCGGGGCCATGAGCGGGTCTCCTTCTCGAACCAGATGTCGTGCCGGCAATCGCAGGCCGTGCCGGATCGGCCGGCGCGGGGTCTGTTAGCAGATTCAGGGCCCGCATGACACCGTTGCTGGCCGCAAGCGCGATGGCCGACTTTGGCGGATTGATTCGACTCATTCTCCGCTCCCGTGCAAAATTGTCGCGCACGCGGGACTAACTCCCCCAGCGCGCCGTCCGTGGGCATGATGTGGCCCTGCCCACCACGGTCGTTCGGGGGTCGCGCCAAAGGGCAGGGGGGAATCGTTTTGGCGCGACCCGAATTTTTTGAGTTCATCTCCAATCCGACAATGATTCCAGCCGATTGTGCCGCCGTGTCCGGCCCAAGGTCCGGCGTCTCGGCGGCACGTCCGACGCGCGTCCCCGCGGGTTCTTGACAGACGGCGGTTGCGACCTTAATACTTAACCATATGGTTAAGTCTCAGGAACCTGTTCTCGATCGCACCTTTGCGGCTCTGGCCGATCCCACCCGGCGCGCCTTGCTGGCCCGGCTCGGCGACCAGGAGGGCCTGTCGGTCAGCGATCTGGCGCGGCCATTCCCGATTTCCCTGCCCGCCGTCATGAAGCATCTCGATGTGCTGACCGATGCCGGGCTGATCGAGCGGACTAAAACCGGTCGCACGGTGTTGTGTCGGTTGACGGCCGGGCCGATGGAGCAGGCCATGCAATGGCTCGACCGTTACCAGCGTTTCTGGACCGACCGTCTCGATCGCCTTGTCGCATTCATGGAGGAAGAAACATGTCCGCCACCGCCGCCGCTGGCCCTCGTACCGAAACCAGACCCAGCCTCACCCTCAAGCGCCGGATCAAGGCCGCGCCCGCGAAAATCTACGCGGCCTGGACCGACCCGGCGCTGATCCTGCGCTGGTTCGGGCCGGATTCCGGCGAGGTTCTGGAAGCTGAAACCGATGTCCGTGTCGGTGGCCGATATCACATCGCGTTTCGCACCGGAGACGGCGAACGCCACGATGTGAGCGGCGTCTATCACGAGGTGTTGCCGGGCGAAAAATTGGTCTTCACCTGGGCCTGGCGCACGACGCCGGAGCGCGAATCCATGGTGACCGTCACCTTCAAACCCGATGCGGACGGCACCATCCTCACGCTCCTGCATGAGCGGTTCTTCGACGAAGCCGCGCGCGACAACCATCGCACCGGCTGGTCGGGCGCGCTCGACAAGCTCGAACGCGTGGCGGCCACGTTCTAGCCCCACGTTCCAGGAAGAATATCCATCACCATGTTGCAGTCGAAGCGGAGCGCTATGATGCTGCCTGTCACGAATATTTCGTGGGAGGCACATCATGGTCGGGCAATCGCCGACGCAGGACGCGGCGCTCCGAACCGCAAGCTGTTCCTGCGGCGCGCTCAGCATCACCGTGACGGCGGCGCCGGTCCGGGTTCATGCCTGCTGCTGTCTCAACTGCCAGAAGGAATCCGGCAGTTCCTTCACCTACACCGCATTTTTCGACGACGCCGCGATCGCGGAAGTCTCCGGCGGCTATCGACGCTGGGGTCAGGGTATGGGAACCGGGCAGGGCGGCGAGCTGAACTTCTGTCCGACCTGCGGCGCCCGCGTCTTTTTGCGGCTCGAGGGACTGCCCGGGCTGGTCGGCATCGCGGTCGGTTATTTCTCCGATCCGGATTTTCAGAAGCCGGCCACGATCTATTGGTGGCGCCGGCATCATCGCTGGCTGCCGGCGCCCG
>JBBDWW010000046.1:0-8569 GCA_040902645.1 Dongiaceae bacterium
AGCATAGCGGCATGGTGATCGTGTGCGACGGCACGGCGGACGCGGCGCGCCGGCTTGAGCGCGTGCTGACCAACGATCCCGGCACCGGCGTCATGCGCCATGCCGATGCAGGTTACGAAAGCGCGATCGAATGTGCGAAGGAACAGGGCCTCAAGCTGCCGATGATCGGGTAGCGGCGTCTCAAGCGAGACCCAATCCGCAGCTCACGAACCACGAACGGAAAACGGCGCCCGCGTGGGCGCCGTTTTGCGTCAGAGAAACCGGATGCGATCAGCCGCTGGTCGACGTGCTGCCCGCCAAGGTCGGCTTCAGCGTCACCTTGATCTTGGCATTCTCGCCGGCCGAAACCACGAACGGGATTTCGCCCTGCAACCCGTTGCCGCGCGCGATCAGCAGATAGCTGCCTTCGCGCAGCAGAACATCCTTGGTATCGCCGTTATAGGTGCCGATCAGCGGTCGCTCGCCGGTCTTGTCGATCGCCGCCTTGTAAATTTCATAGACGACGCCCTCGCCGATGCTGCCGCCGCCTTCCGAAACCGCGCTGAGGCCGACCGTGCCGGCATAGAGGTTGATCGTGTATTTGTAGGTGCGGCCCGGATCGAGCGGGATCACCAGATCGGCGGTCGTACCATTATAGCTGGCGCGCACCACATAAGCGCCGGCTGCCAGCATGAAATGCTGCGAGGGCGCCATCGCGGAAGCGATTTTCGCATCGTCGGTCAGGCCGCCCTTGCGATACTCGAACACTTCCCAAAGGATGTTCGTGTTGATCATGCCGGCGCCGGTATGCGGGATCATGCTGAGGGTGATGTTGCCCGCATTGAAATTGATGGTGTGCTTCGAGGTGCCCTCGGGAACGATCAGGTCCTGCGCGATCGTCATCGAACCATGCGTCGCGCGGATAATGTAGCGGCCCGGTGCCATGTCGAAGGTCGGCGACACCGCGGTCTGGGTGAGCAGGATCTGTTCTTCGGGATTTTGCTGCGAAACCGGGCGGATGATCGTCCACTGGATCGGATCGGTGTATGGCGCCGCGCCGTAGGCGACCACCGCTTCGAGCTGGACCTTCGCCTTCGCGGCGCTCGGCGCCAGCGGCAGCGCGGCGCTCTCCTCGGCGGTGACGGAATGGCTGAGCAGCGATGCGGCCAGCAAAGCGGCCGCAAGGGTGATGAACGATCGCACGGGAGCCCCCCTTAAGAGCTGGTGTCGGTGTGGTGGTCGTAAATACACCAGTTGCCCATCGGCAGACAAGATATCGCCACGGTTCCGCCTCGAAAAAACGCAGGAGATTCAGCGGCAAAGCGGCAGAATGCGTGGTTTCCTATCCTCGCCGCCGCAGGCCTGCGACAGGAATGGCCAAGGGCGCCGCCGGTTCCCGTGCGCCCTCGGCCGCCGCCAGCCAGAGGTCGAGAAACCCGGCGAGCCAATCATGCAGCCCCGGATCGTATTGCGCGATGCCCGCGGCATGGTCGGCAACGCTTTGCGCCCCGGGCCGCTCGGCATGGTCGGGCACTTCGCTCATCCAGCTCCGCGCGTCCTCGCCGGTGACCTCGGGATGAAACTGCAGGCCGTAGGCGTACTTTCCGTAGCGATAAGCCTGGTTCGGGAAGCTCTCGCCGCGCGCGAGCAATTCGGCGCCGCGCGGTAGTTCGAATCCTTCGCGGTGCCACTGATAGACATGCAGGCGTTCGGGAAACAGATCTCGTCCGGCGTCGGTCGCGGCGATCGGGTAATAACCGATCTCCACCCGGCCCTCGGGATGCGGCGCGACACGCGCGCCCAGCGCGCGCGCCAGCATCTGCCCGCCGAGGCAGATACCGAAATAGGGCCGGCCGGCATCGACGAAGCGGCCGATCCAGTCGATCTCCTGGCGGATGAAATCAACGCTCTCGGCATCGTTCGCGCTATGCACGCCGCCGAACACCACGGCGCCGGCATAGTTCTCGATATCCTCGGGAAGCTGCGAACCTTTCGCCGGGCAGCGCCATTCGAGCTGATAGCCGCGCGCTGAAATGAGCGGCGCGATGCGACGCTCGCGCCATTCGCTATGCGCCACCATGAGTATCGTCTGGTCTTTCACGCGCCCTCCGGCAGCAAATGGGTGAGCCGCACGCCCCACTGAGCATTCTGCCCGGGATTTCAGCGAATCGCACCGGGAAAGCTCAATTCTTGCCGGCAATCGTGGCGGCGTTGCGGCCGGCCCGATGGAAAGCCCGCATATGGAACCGGGTCTGCGCCGCGTCATAGGCGAAATCCCGGCCGACCGGACAGGCGCTTCGGGCCAGGCAGCCGCCATCGCGGCAGGGGGCGCCGGCACTGCGATCAAGATGGGCGCGACAATCGGCGACGGCATAGCCGGCCGGGGTGAAGGCATCGACCGGACAGGCATGGAGGCAGGGCCGCTCGACGCAGCTCAAACAGGGGCTCGGCCGCGGATCGGCCGGCGCCAGAGCCCAGCGCGACGCGAAGGCGAGCGCGCCGCGATAGCCGTGCCACAACCCATATTCGGGATGGATGAAGATGCCGAGCGGTGATGGGGCAACCGGCTCCGCCCGCCGCGCCCAGCGTTGAAACGGGTGATACAATGCCCCGCCGAAGGGATAGAGCGCCGCCCCTCCGAAGCGTCGCGCCAGCGCATCGATCAGACGGCGGCTCCAGCGGTCGAGCGGATCGGGTGCGCCGTCGGCCGTCTCCGGCGAGGCGGCAAAGGCGGGCCACATCGAGCGTCCCGCATGACCGAGCAGGAGCAGCGTGCCGGCCGGCTCGCCGCCCGGCATCGGCGGCACGCCATCCTCGGGTACCGGGTGAAAGTAGCCGCGCGGCAGCAGCCCCTCGCTCGCTGTCGTGGCGAAGAGATCGGCAATTATGCTAGGTTCTCCGCTCATTGGAACGACCCGGGGAACGAACCGGGGCATGAATTGGCAGCGCGGAGACGGTCATGGACAGCGGCACGGTCAGCTTCATCCGCATGGACGAAGGCACCTACGAGGACTACCAGCTCCTCAACGAGAACTGGAAGACGCACCAAGTCGGACTGGCCGACGAGGTCCTCGCGATGCTGAAGCGCCTCGGCGGAGACCCGCTCGGCTACAAGATCGACCGCTATCGCCATTCGTTGCAGACCGCGACGCGCGCGACGCGCGACGGCGCCGACGAAGAGACCGTGTTCTGCGCGTTGCTGCACGACATCGGCGACATCCTGTCCCCGAACAATCATGCGCAGCTTGCCGCGGCGATCCTGCGGCCGTTTATCTCCGACGATAATTACTGGCTGGTCAAAAACCACGCGATCTTCCAGGGCTATTTCTTCTGGCACCATTACGGCAAGGACCGGAACGAGCGGGAGCGCCATCGCGGTCATCCGATGTTCCAGCGCACCGCCGATTTCTGCGAGAAGTGGGACCAGGTCTCGTTCGATCCGACTTACGACACCATGCCGCTTGAAGCCTTCGAGCCGATGGTGCGCCGACTCTTCTCGCGTCCGCGGCCGGAATTCGCCGACTGATAGTCCGAGGCCGCCGGCTCGCCGCCTGCCTCGTCGAGATCCGATTCCGCCGCCAGCAGCCCCGCCCGTTCGCGGCGCGGTGTCTTGCCGAAGAAATCCCGGTAGCATTTCGAGAAATGCGACGCGGAGACGAAGCCGCAGGCCAGCGCCACGTCGATGATCGGAATATTGGTCTGCTGTAACAGGCGCCGCGCGCGATCGAGCCGCAGCTCGACGTAATAACGCGCCGGCGATCGATGCAGATATTTGCGGAACAGCCGCTCGAGCTGGCGGGTCGAAAGTCCGACCGCCTTGGCGAGCTCGGCGCGCTCCAGCGGCTCCTCCAGATTCTGCTCCATCAGCCGCGCAACCTCGAGCAGCTTGGGATGCCTGAGGCCGAGACGCGCCGGCAGACCCATGCGCTGATGGTCGTGCCGGTCGCGGATGCGTTCATGCATGAACTGTTCCGAGACCTGTGCCGCCAGCTCGGCACCGTGCTGGCCGCCGATCAGGTTCAGCATCATGTCGAGCGCGGCCGTACCGCCCGCGCAAGTGAAGCGACTGCGATCGATCTCGAACAGTTCCGTCGTGATGTCGATCTCGGGAAACTCTTCGGCGAAGCCGGCGAGATTTTCCCAATGGATCGTGCAGCGATAGCCATCGAGCAGACCGGCCTGCGCGAGGATATGGCTTGCGGTGCAGAGCGCGCCGATATCGGCACCCTTGCGATCGAGCTTGCGCAACACGGTCAAGGTTGCCCGGTCATGGAACTTGTGCGCGTCGATGCCGCTGCACACCACCACCGTGCTGAAATCCATCAGCTCGTCGAGCGCGCCCTCGGGCCGGATCTCGAGCCCGTTGCTGGCGGTGACCGGCCTGCCGTCGGGCGAAAAGACCCGCCAGCGATAGAGCTGCCGCCCGCTCGCGCGATTGGCCAGGCGCAGCGGTTCGAGCGCCGAGACGAAGGCGATCATCGAAAAGAGCGGGACCAGCAGGAAGCCGATATCCTGCGGAAGTTCTTTGGGTCTGGCGCCGAACATCTGGACCGCGGGGGCGCTCCGTTCCTGAGGGCCCCCACCCTAGCAAATGTCGCTATTCGGACAAAAGATTTTCCTGAAGCGGCCTCTGACCCCGCCTTGCCAGCCCGTCTCGGCGCTGCCAGATTGCCCGCGCCCCCTTTGAAAGACCGCAAAAAACCGCCAATGAAGCCGCGCTACTCGATCGTCAGCCTCGCCCGGAACGCGTTCTCGCATCATCAGGACTGGCAGGCGGCCTGGCGCAGCCCGGAGCCCCAGCCCGCCTATGACGTGGTGATCGTGGGCGGCGGCGGGCATGGACTCGCGACCGCCTATTACCTCGCCAAGAATCACGGCGTTGCGCGGATCGCCGTCATCGAAAAGGGCTGGCTCGGCGGCGGCAATACCGGGCGCAATACGACCGTCGTGCGCTCGAACTATCTCTGGGACGAGAGCGCGCATCTCTACGAACATTCGCTGAAGCTGTGGGAAACTCTGACCCGCGAGCTGAACTACAACGTGATGTTCAGCCCGCGCGGCGTGCTCAATCTCGCGCATTCGCCGCATGAGATGATGGAGATGCGCCGGCGGGTCAACGCGATCCGGTTGAATGGCATCGATTCCGAAATTCTCGATGTCGCGCAGGTGAAGGCGTTCTGCCCGATCCTCAATGTCGATCCCGGCGCACGCTATCCGATCGTCGGCGCCTCGCTGCAGCGGCGCGGCGGTATCGCGCGGCATGACGCGGTCGCCTGGGGTTTCGCGCGCGCAGCAGACGCGCGCGGCGTCGACATCATCCAGAATTGCGAGGTGACCGGATTCGACATTCGCGACGGCCGCGTCGCCGGGCTGCAGACAACGCGCGGCGCGATCGGCGCGCGCAAGGTCGGCATCGTTGTCGCTGGCCATTCGAGCGTCGTCGCGGCGATGGCGGGCTTGCGTCTGCCGATCGTCAGCAAACCGCTGCAGGCTCTGGTCTCAGAACCGCTGAAACCGATCCTGCATACGACCGTGACCTCGGGCACGGTGCATGTCTATGTGAGCCAGTCCGACAAAGGCGAGTTGGTTCTGGGTGCGGCGATGGACGGCTACCAGTCCTACGCACAGAAAGGCAGCCCGCCGGTCGTCGAGAATTTCCTCGCAGCTTTGGTCGAGCTCTTCCCGATCTTCACGCGGCTCAAGATGCTGCGGCAATGGGCGGGCATCGTGGATGTCTGCCCCGATGCCTCGCCGATCATCGACAAGACGTCGATCGATGGCGTGTATTTCAATGGCGGCTGGGGCACCGGCGGTTTCAAGGCGACGCCGGGCTCCGGTTGGGTCTTCGCCGACACGATCGCCAACGACCGGCTGCACAAGCTCGCCGCACCCTTCGCGCTCAGCCGATTTCATAGCGGCTCTCTGATCAACGAGCACGGCGCCGCCGGTATCGCGCATTAGGAATGGAAGAATGCTGCTGATCCCCTGCCCCTGGTGCGGCAAGCGCGACGAAAGCGAATTCGCCTGCGGCGGCGAGAGTCATATCGCGCGCCCGGCCGACGCCGAAAAGCTAAGCGATGCCGAATGGGCCGGCTATCTCTACATGCGCAGCAATCCGAAAGGGATTCTCTACGAACGCTGGGTCCATGCGCACGGCTGCCGGCGCTGGTTTAACCTGGCGCGCCACACGGTCACGCACGAGATTCTCGCGGTCTACCGGATGACCGATCCGAAACCCGAGATCGAGAGCCGCTAGCCGGTGCGCATTCTCATTACCATGCCGCATTTCTTCGCACCGCGAGACACGACGCCGGTCGACCGGCCGCGTTTTGGCGCCGACAAGACGCCGGAGAAGACGCGAATCGCCGTCGTCCAGCATTGCCTGGACAGTCTCTATGCCACGTCGATATCCGGCCGTTACGAACTCGATATCTCGACCCGACTGGTCGGTAAGAAAATACTTCGGACGACGCCGCGCCACCGTGTCGATCTCGTTCTCTGCGTGCGCGATCCGGCCCATCTGATTGCGGATCTGCATTTGCCGCCGCGCACGAAAGTCGTGGGATCGCGGGTCGAGCCGCGCAGCCTCGGCTTTCGCTGCCACAAGGCGATGGCCGAGCGCTGCGACGATTACGATCTGTTCGGCTATCTCGAAGACGATCTGTCGATCACCGACCCGATGTTCTTCGACAAGATCGAGTGGTTCAATCGCAGCTTCGGCGACGATTACGCGTTGCAGCCCAACCGCTACGAGCGGATTGCGGCGCGCGGCGGAATCAAGGTCTATGTCGATGGCGAGATTCCCGATATGGCGCGCCCCGTGCTGCCGCATCAGTTCAATCAGACCCGCGTCACGGCCAATGTTCTCGGCCGCGACATCGTCTTCGAGGGCAAGACCAATCCGATGGCCGGCTGTTTCTTCCTCACCCGCGCACAGTTGCAACGCTGGATGGCCGATCCGGATTTCGGCAAGCCGATCGTCAGTTATTTCAGCCCGCCCGAATGCGCGCAGATGCTCGGTCCCGCCAAACATTTCACCATCATGAAACCGATCGGCGACGCCAGCGATTTCCTCGAACTGCGCCACCTGGATCCGCGTTTGACGCGGCTCAAGGCGCCGCTCGCCGCACTCAAGGAAGCGGTACCGGAGGGCGAACAACGCGTCCGCGTGCGTCTGAACCGGGAAAAAGCGGCGGCGAAGAAGGCTAAAGAAGCATGAGTGCGCAGCCCTTCCGATTGCCGCAGGGCGGACGCATCGATCGCGGGCGACGCCTTTCGTTCACCTTCAACGATCGGCGCTACGAGGGATATGCGGGCGACACGCTCGCCTCGGCGCTGGTCGCGAACGGCGTCCATCTTCTGGCGCGCAGTTTCAAATATCACCGCCCGCGCGGCCTTGTCGCTGCCGGCGTCGAGGAACCGAACGCGCTGGTCCAGCTTGGCACCGGCTCGCAGGAAGAACCGAATGTGCGCGCCACCATGCAGCCGCTGTTCGACGGGCTGGTCGCATACAGCGTCAATTGCTGGCCTTCGGTCGCGTTCGATATCGGTTCGATCAACGACCGGATCGCGCGTTTGCTGCCCGCCGGCTTCTATTACAAGACGTTCCTCGGCTCGCCGCGTCTGTGGATGCAGTACGAGCGCTTCATCCGCCAGGCCGCCGGCCTCGGCCGGGCGCCGGTCGACGCCGATACCGATCGCTACGCCAAACGGCACGCGCATTGCGATGTGCTGATCGTCGGCACCGGCCCGGCCGGTCTCGCAGCAGCCCTCGCCGCCGGCCGCAGCGGCGCGCGCGTCATTCTCGCCGACGAACAGGAAGAGCCCGGCGGCAGTTTACTCGCCGAGCGCCGTATCATCGACGACCGGTCGGCGGCCGACTGGCTTGCATCGGCGCTCGCCGAACTGGGCGCGATGCCGAATGTCCGCCTGCTACCGCGCACGACGGTCTTCGGCTCTTACGATCACAATCTGCTGCTCGCGCTCGAGCGGGTCAGCGATCATCTGGGCCCGCGACCTTTCGACGATCCGATGCCGCGCCAACGTCTCTGGAAAATCCGCGCGGGACAGATCGTGCTGGCGACCGGCGCCATCGAACGGCCGCTGGTCTTCGCCGACAATGACCGGCCCGGCATCATGCTGGCGAATGCGGCGCGTCTCTATGCGCAACGTTATGCCGCACTCGCCGGCCGCAAGGCACTCCTGTTCACCAACAATGACAGCGCCTACCGCGCCGCGCTCGATTTCATGGATGCCGGCGGCAGCGTCGTCGCGGCGATCGATTTGCGCGACGCGGCGGACGGTGCCCTGCCGCAGCGCCTGCGCGAACGCGGCGTCGAAATCCTGAGCGGCCATGCGGTCATTGCAACCGACGGACGTCATCGCATCGCCGGGGCGACCGTCGCCCCGTTCGATGGCACGAGGGTTCGCGCCGCCGGCACGCGCACGATCGCCTGCGATCTGCTGATGATGTCGGGTGGCTGGAATCCGGCCGTCCATCTTTTCTCGCAGTCGCGCGGCAGCCTGCGTTAAGACGAACCCAGCCCCCCCTTCCTGCCCCAAGCGGCGCCGCAGCCCGTGCCCGCCGCCG
>JBBDWW010000047.1:0-8523 GCA_040902645.1 Dongiaceae bacterium
ATCTGATGAAGGAATTTTTCTGGCAGCAGTTCTTCGGCTGGCAGCGCGTCGCGCTGGGGCTTCTGATCGTGGTCATTGTCGTCTTCTTCCCGGTCGGCATTCTCGGCTGGCTGAAGCAGCGCTTTCCTGCACGCTTCGGACAGAGCGTCGATACGGTCGCGCGCGCGAAGGCCAATGCTGCGACCGGACCCGACGGAGCGCCGCAATGACCGCATTGCTCGAAATCCGCGATGCGTCGAAACATTTCGGCGGCGTGATCGCCAATCACGCGATCAGCCTCGCCGTACCGGAAGGCCGCATCGTCGGGCTGATCGGCCCGAACGGTTCGGGCAAATCGACCCTGTTCGGCTCGATCGTCGGCGTGCATCCGGTCGATGCCGGTTCGATCGCCTTCGAGGGCCGCGAGATCACAACATTGCGTACGCCCGAAATCGCGCGGCTCGGCCTGATCCGCACCTACCAACAGACGCGCATCTATCGGAAGATGAGCTGCGTCGAGAACATGCTGATCAGCGCGCCGGCCGCGCACGAGACTTTTCTCGACATGCTGCGGCCGCGCAACGACGACGATATCGACGAGGCGGAAGAGCTGCTCGAATTCGTCGGGCTCTATGCGAAGCGCCATCTGTTGGCCGGCTCGCTCTCCTTCGGGCAGCAGAAACTGCTCGAATTCGCGATGGCCCTGATGAACCGCTCGAAGATGCTGCTGCTCGACGAGCCGACCGCCGGCATCAACCCGACCTTGATCAACGGGCTGCTCGAGCGGCTGAAGCGCGTGAACGCCGATCTTGGCATCACGCTCTTCGTCATCGAGCACAACATGCGCGTGATCATGAATCTGGCTGAGCATATCTACTGCCTTGCGCATGGCGAGCTGCTGGCGGAAGGATCGCCCGATGCGATCCGCAACGACCAGCGCGTGATCGACGCCTATCTGGGGGTGCGCTGAATGGCGCGCACACCCGAGAGCGTCGCCGAACGCCGCCGCACCCGCGGTTACGGGCTCGGCAAGGTCGACACGGTGCTCGCGGTCGATGAGGTTGCGCGTCAGGCGGCGGCATTGGGCAGTGCGATCGACAAGGCGACGCTCGACAGTCTCGCGACGGGCGAGCCGCTATTGGCGCTCGACGATCTGGTCGCCGGTTACGGCTCGATGGAGATTCTGCACGAGTTCTCCTTGCGCGTCGGTGCCGGCCAGTCGCTCTGTTTGATCGGACCGAACGGTGCCGGCAAATCGACCGTACTGCACGCGATCTACGGGTTCGCGAGCGTGATGGCCGGGACCATTCAGATGGCAGGCGAGAATGTGACCGCACTCTCTGCGAACCAGAAACTCCAGCGCGCCGGCATTGCGTACATCCTGCAGGACAGTTCGATCTTCCCCGGCATGACGGTCGAGGAAAATCTCTGGATGGGCGGTTTTCTGCTGGCCGACACAAAGGCCGCGCAGCAAGCGGCCGAGCGCGTGTTCGAGCGCTATCCGCGGCTGGCCGAACGCCGCAAACAGCCAGCCCGCGTGCTCTCGGGCGGCGAGCGGCGTCTCCTCGAAATCTCTCGCGCGCTGGTCATGGAACCGAAACTGCTGCTGGTCGACGAACCTTCGATCGGGCTCGAGCCGCGCTTTATCGACATGGTGTTCGAGATTCTTGGCGATTTGCAGCGCAACGAGGGCAAGACCATCGTCATGGTCGAACAGAACGCACGCAAGGGCCTCGAGTTCGCCGATATCGGCTATGTGCTGGTCTCGGGCGAACTGGCCCTCGCCGGCCGCGGCCAGGATCTGCTCGACAATCCGGAGGTCGGACGGCTGTTTCTCGGCGGGTAACCCGCGGGATACCAGGTGGGAATACGGGAGTCTTCCCAAACCAATCAGCGCCGCCACACGCTCTTGATCCCGACCGCCGACTCGCCACCTAATGCACGCATGCCCGGAGACATCAGAACCAAAGACAGCAAACAGGCTGCGTCGGGTGCGACGCGCCGTATCGCGGTGGCGCCGGCGACCGCCGGCGGCGCGTCTTCCGCCCTTGCCGGCGTTCTCCGCGCGCGCGACTGGCTGCTCGAGCATGGCGCCGAGCTGGCGACGGCCGGGGATGTGCTGCGTGAGGCGATCCAGCGCGTCTGCGAGGGCGGCTGCGCTCTCTCCCGCGTCATGGTTTCGATCCGCACGTTGCATCCGCAGGTCGCGGCGATCACCTATGCGTGGAATGCGGGCGACAGCGACATCGAGATGACGCCGCGCGGCTATAGCGCGCTCGACAACGACATGTATCTGGCAAGCCCGATCCGGCACATCCATGCCGGCCAGCCGATGATCCGCCGGCGTCTTGTCGATCCGCCCGCGGCGGACGATTTCCCGATCCTCGCGGATCTGCGGGCCGACGGTGCCACGGATTATCTCATACTGCCGCTCAAATTCAGCGGCAACCGGATGAATGTCGTGAGCTTCACGACGAAACTGCCGGATGGATTCACCGACGAGGAGGTCGCGGCGCTTGACGCGCTCGCACGCGTGCTGGCCCTCGTGCTCGATCCGCTCGAGACCCGCCGTATCGCGCGCGCCTTGCTCGGCACCTATCTCGGCCCCGATGCCGGGCGGCGCGTGCTCGACGGGCTGGTCCGGCGCGGCGACGGGGTGACCATTGCGGCTGCCTTGATGTTCACCGATCTGCGCGGCTTCACGGCGATGAGTGAAACCTTGCCGCGCGAACAGATCCTCGATCTGCTCAATAGCTATTTCGACGCTATGGCGTCGTCTGTGCGGGAACAGGGCGGCGAGATCCTGAAATTTGTTGGCGACGGCATGCTCACGATCTTTCCGATGAGCGACGATCTCGATCGCGATCGCGCCTGCCGCTCGGCCCTCGCCGCCGCGAAAGGCGGCAGCGCTGCGATCGACTCGCTCAATGCGGAACGCGCGAAAGACGATCAGCCGCCGCTCGAGGTCGGCATCACGCTGCATTCCGGATCGGTCTCGTATGGCAATATCGGCACCGCCGACCGGCTCGATTTCACGGTGATCGGCCCGGCGGTCAATCTGGTAAGTCGCATGCAGTCGCTCTGCGAACCACTCGGCCGGCGCATTCTCGCGAGCCGGCGCTTCGCCTCGGCCTGCCATTCCGAACTGGTGTCGGTCGGTCGCCATCGCTTCAAGGGCATCGCCGACGAACAGCAGATTTACGGACTGCCGGACTAACCTCCCCCTCACCCTACCCTCTCCCGATGGGAGAGGGTTTTTATTGGTGCGTCGCGCCGATCATCCCTCCCCCCTGGGAGAGGGTGGCCGCGTCAGCGGCCGGGTGAGGGAGTCACGCGATCTTTTCGATATCCGCTTCGGTCAGATTGCCCGGCACGATGGTGATCGGCACGCGCAGCTTGCCGACGAACTTGCCGGTCAATGCCTGCACCAGCGGGCCCGGCCCCTTGCCTGTGATCGCCGCACCCAGCACGAGGATCGAGATCGACGGTTCCTCCTGCATCAGCTTCAGCACCTCGTCGCGCCGGCTGCCCTGGCGGAAATACAGAACCGGCATCGCGCCGGACCATTTCTGCACCTGGGTCGCCATCTTCTGCATGAGCTGCTCGGCCGCCTGGCGGCTTTCTTCTTCCATGAGCCGCTCGACCCCGGCAAACGGGCTCACCTCGTTCCCTTCGACGACATGCAGCAGGGCGACGCGGCCGCCGGTGTTCCAGGCGCGGCGGCAGGCATAGCGCAGCGCCACGTTCAGCTCGGGCGTGTCGTCGATCACCACCAGAAAGACGCGGTCGGGCGCCTTGGGCGGCGGCTGCTCCGGCGTTCCCGCAGCGATACTGTCTTCGGCCATGATGTTTCGCTCTCCGTTGCTGCGGATTATCTAGATACGGCGGAACACGAGATGCGCCGTCCACCCGGCGAGCAATGCCATCGCCACGGTCGCGAGACCATACAAAAACGACTGCCGATGCGCCCATTCGAAAATATCGGCGCCGATACCGATCTTCGAGATGACCAGCGGCGTCGTCTGCGCACTGACGACCGCGCCGTCGCGCACCAGCAGCACCTCGATCACGTAGGAGCCGATCGGCACGTTCGAGGGAAACCAGATATCGGTGCGGAACAGCGTGTCGCCGAGAAAATTCACCTCGATCGGATTCGGCCTGTAGAGCAGTTGCCGAACCTTGATCCGTTCGAGCGCCGCGCGGAATTCGGCGGGATCGTCGACGTCGCTATCCGGCGCCACCGCGAATTGCAGCGTATCGAGCCCGATCGCATGGCGGCGGCGCGTCGCCTCGTCGATCACCTCGTCGAGCGGCCGCGTGCTGGCGACCGCGTAGAAACTCGGCACCGAGATGAATTCGACGCTATGGCGGTTGACCCAGACGCCGGCGATGCGTTCCTTGCGCCGCACCGCGATGTCGGTCACCGGCCCGCGCACCACGACGATCACATCGCCCGGACCATCGACCGCGCCGAACAGCAAGACCTCGGTGCCGGTAAAATCCGTGGTGATCGCGATCAGATGGTTCGAAAGGTCGGCGACCAAAGGCGCCGCGCGCAACAACGGCACCGGCGCGAGCAGCAGAACCAGCAAGGTCGCGGCGAGAACGGTCCGCCGCCGGACGCGACAGCGGCCCAAGCTGCCCTGCGCGATCGCGCTCACAACAGGATTCCCAGCGGTGCGATCGAAAAGATCTCGTCCGGCACCGCGACCAGTTCATAGGCGAGACCGGCCCCGACGATGAACACGATCAGCGCCAGCAGCACGCGGAGTTGGTCGCCCTTGAGTTTCCCGCCAAGCCGACCGCCGATCTGCGCGCCGATCACGCCGCCGAGCACCAGGATGAGACCGAGCACCGCATCGACCGTCTGGTTCTCGACCGAGTGCAGCAAGGTGACATTGATCGCGACGAAGATGATCTGGAACAGCGACGTGCCGACCACGACCGTCGTCGGCATGCCGAGCAGATAGATCATCGCCGGCACCATCAGGAAGGCGCCGCCGACGCCCATCAGCGCCGCCAGAATGCCGACGAAAAAACCGACCGCGATCGGCAGCAGCGCGCTGATATAGAGCCGCGATTTGCGGAAGCGCATCTTGAAGGGGAGGCCATGCACCCAGGTATGCTGATGGAGCTTGCGTGCAGGCCCCTTGGTGCGGCGACGGCGCAGCAAAGCGCGAATGCTTTCCTGCAGCATGGTGACGCCGATGAAGGCGAGCAGCACGACGTAAGCGAGCGCGATCACCAGATCGATCTGGCCGACCTGCTTCAGGATACCGAACAGGAACACGCCCGCGGTCGATCCGAGAATGCCGCCGGCGAGGAGCACCAGTCCCATGCGGAAATCGACATTGCCGCGGCTCCAATGGGCGAGCACGCCGGAGACCGACGAGGCAACGACCTGATTGGCCTGGGTGGCGACCGCGACCGCCGGCGGCACGCCGATGAAGATCAGCATCGGCGTCAGAAGGAACCCGCCGCCGACGCCGAACATGCCGGAGAGGAAGCCGATCGCGCCGCCGAGACCGAGCAGCAGGAACACGTCCAGCGACATCTCGGCAATCGGCAGATAAACCTGCATGTTGCGGGTCGGTCCTTCTCCCGCGATCGGGGCCGGAAAACGCCGGATTCGCGTCGTTCAATGTACACGCGCGGCGCGCAGTTCGGAAGGGCCGGCGGGCAGATCGGGCCCGATCGCGCCCGATCAGGATGGGGGAATCGACCCCCCGGGCAACAGGCGAACCGGCACGCGCGATGGCGCGCCGCTATTTCAGCAGGATGTTCGCGATCTCGCGCATCTGCACGCGCGCGCGCAGCAGGAAGAAGCCCTGGGATGCCAGATGGCTCGGCAACAGCTGGCTTTCCGGGCTGCCATTGACGACCATCCAGGGCTGCAGTTCGGCCGCCGCGAACAGGCTTTCCTCCATCTCGGCCCACACCGTGCCGAGCGAACGCTCGGCGATGACGTCGGCGAAGTCGCGTTTGAGGGCCCGGATCAACAACGCATAGCCGTAGAGCTTGCCCTTGGCTCGGTAGTAGACATCGTCCGAGGTGAAATCGAACAGCACGCCGCCGCCCTGCAGCACGCGCTGGTCGATTTCGGCCGAGGCCGAGCCGAGATCGGCTGCGATGCGTTCGAGTGTCGCCAGAAGATTGTCGGCGCGCGGTTCGAACGACGCGCGGCCGGCGGCAAGCCGTTCGTTATAGGCGCGCAGACGGCGTACGCCCTCGCGATATTGCTGTTCGGAGGAGGCGGTCGGCGCCCAACTCGTCGCGAAATCGAAGATCCAGATCGTGCCGGAATATTTCAGCAACCCGACCGCCTTCTCGAGGTCGGGATCGGCCTGGCTCGAACCGCGGGCGCGACCGATCTGATCGGTCATCTCGACCGCGAAGCGCGCCATCGCCGCCATGATGCCCTGCTGGAAGTTCGGCATATTGTCGAGCGCAGCACTCGGCAGGAAGATCGGATCGTTGGCGCGCCAGCCACTCACGTCGACCTCGCGCTCGACCAGGTCTGCGGCCAGCGCAACCGCATGGCTCGCCCCTTCCGGCACGTCGAGCGCATCGAAGGCCGGATCGTCGTCGATCTTGTGCATGACGATCATGCCGACCGGGTAATAAAGCAGCATCAGGATCAAAAGCCCGAGCGCGATGCGCAGCAGCGTGCCGCCGCTGAACCGCCGCCGCAGCCAGCCGCCGAAGCTCCAGCGCCGCGGCGCTGGATCGTTCAGGAAATCGTCGCCGCTCGCATCGTAAGCGGGCGTGTCAGGTTGGGGCGCGTCATAGCCTTGAGTGTCGGACATGGGGCCAGTCTAACAAGAACGCGGGCGCGCGGGCGATGCCGCCGCTGAAATGGGGACCGCGCCCGTTTGCCGCAAGGATCGTGCGGTTAGAGTGAGGGCGCTTTGAATCCCTCTTCCCGAGGAGGCCGCGCCGTCGCGGTCGGCCGCGACCGATCGCAGAGCGGGCGTCACGAGGGACCGGCCACGCTGCCCCACTGCCGCCTAGGGATGCAGAAAGCCGACGATCTCTTCGACCTCGCGCACGATCGGATCGGAGAGCGCGCGGGCGCGTTCGGCGCCGTCGCGCAGCACCGCATCGATCTCGCTGGGATCGGCCATCAGGCGCTTCATCTGGTTGCCGATCTGGCCGATGGTCGCGACCGCGAGATCGGTCAGCACCTGCTTGAACTGCGAGAAGCTCTGCCCTTCGAATTCGGCCAGGGCCGCCGCGAGCTTCTTGTCGGACAAGGCTGCATAGATGCCGAGCAGATTGAAGGCCTCGGGCCGTTCGGCCCAGCGCAGCGCCTCGACCTCGCCTTTGGCATCGAGCGCGTCGGGGCCAGGCAGCGGATGGGGATCGGTCTTCGCCTTGCGGATCTTGAGGGCGACCGTGTCGGCATCGTCGGTCATGTTGATGCGCGAATAATCGCTCGGATCCGATTTGCTCATCTTCTTCGTGCCGTCGCGCAGGCTCATCACGCGCGTCGCGGTGCCGAAGATCTGGGGCGCGGGCAGCGGAAAGAACTCGATCCCGAAATCGTTGTTGAATTTCTGCGCGATGTCGCGGGCGAGCTCGATATGCTGCTTCTGGTCCTCGCCGACCGGTACATGCGTTGCTTTGTAAGCGAGGATGTCGGCCGCCATCAGGCAGGGATAGGCATAGAGCCCGACCGAGGCATTCTCGCGATCCTTGCCCGCCTTCTCCTTGAACTGGGTCATGCGATTGAGCCAGCCGAGCCGGGCCACGCAATTCAGAATCCAGGCGAGCCGTGCATGACCCGAGGCCTGGCTCTGGTTGAACACGATCTGCTTGCGCGCATCGATGCCGGCGGCGAGGAAGGCGGCGGCCACCTCGCGCGTGCTCTTGCGCAGCTCGGCCGGGTCCTGCCAGACGGTGATCGCGTGCATGTCGACGATGCAATAGAGGCAGTCGAAACTTTCCTGCAGCTTCACCCAGTTGCGGATCGCGCCGAGATAATTGCCGAGATGCAGGTTTCCGGTCGGCTGGACGCCGGAAAAGATGCGATGGGCGGGCTCCTGGCCCGATGGGTTCGAAACATTGTTCATGGGGTTGGGCGACCTTCGCTGCGGCAATCGACGGGGTTGGCGACGGGGGTTGGAAGCCCGGCCGTGACATCGGTTCGGAGGCGGCATCCGGCAGGAACGGCTGGAAGCCAACGGGCCGGGCCTTATCGCAAGGGGCTGGCGCCACGGTCAAGCGGGCGGGCGCGATCGCCCGGCGCCCGTCGGCGACGGGGTTCGGCGCCGATTTTCGCCGGGCCCGCAACCGGTTACGCTTGATTTGCGGAGCCCTCCCCCCGATATTGGAGCGGCGTTTCCAACCAACGAGGGATTTGGCAGACCATGGCATTCGGACCCGACCGCAGAAACGTGACCGGTGCGCAGCGGATGACGCGCACCCAGGCTGAGGCGGCTCAGATCGATGTCGGCCTCCGCCAGTACATGCTGCGGGTGTACAACTACATGACCGGCGGGCTCGCCTTGACCGGCGTCATCGCCTATCTGACGGCGAATTCGC
>JBBDWW010000048.1:0-1554 GCA_040902645.1 Dongiaceae bacterium
ATCGGCGGCTCGTCGCTGATATGGCGCGGCTCGAACAAGGCCAGATCGGCCTGCTGGCGGACCTGCAGCGTGTAACGCCCGTCGACGAACAGGGCGGCGCGATCCATCAGCACGATCGCCATGCCGGCCGAGCCGCTGAAGCCGGTCAGCCAGGCGAGGCGTTCGGCGCGCGGCGGGATGTATTCGTTCTGCTGCTCGTCGGCATGGGGCACCAGGAACCCATCCAGCCCGCGTTTAGCCAGCGCTGCCCGGAAGGCGGCGAGCCGCTCAGCCGGCCCCGGGCGGGCCCGCACGGGCGTTGCAACGGCGTCATGCAGGCGGCGCAAGGCTGCGGCCAAATCGGGGCTCGGATGCTCGGAAACCAGCCGCATCCAGGCTTCCGGATCGTTCCCGACCGGGGCGCCGGCGACCCCGGCCAGCAACCGCCGCAGCCGGGTTTCGTCCAGCCCCGGCCCGGCTTCGCGCAGCACGGTCGAAACAGCGCCGGGATCCAGGATTGCTGCGTGTTTTGTGGTCGTTTCGAGGGTCGGCGGGGTCATCGGCAGCCTTTCGGGGTGGCGCAAACCGGCCTGCCTTGCGACCCATTCAGGCCGGAAACCGATCTGTTTTTGTGCAACGCAGCATTAAGGATAAATGAAGGAAACATGAGGGAAAACCTCGCTATGCTTGCGCTGCATTACTGCATTGCGGAAACACCCCTGACCGGGTGGGAAACGGGTCCCTATATTCCCGTTCACAAGGCTGGCGACAGGCGCCAACCGACGGTTCTTCAGGGGATCACAGACAATGGCAAGGTTTACGGATATGGAAAAGGTGGAAGTCTCGCGCGCCAAGGCCGCGGCACCGCTTCTTGAAGATTCATTCGGCAGTGCCTTCGGGCGTCTGGCCTCGGCGGTTCGCCGGCGTATCGCGCATGGCGCGCGCCGCCGCGCGGTCGCCCACGAGCTCAACACGCTGAGCGAGCGGATGCTGGCCGATCTCGGCCTCTCCCGCGTCGAGATCCCGGCCAAGGCAGCCGAAGCGGCGCAGCACCGGTTCCCGGTGACGGGGTCGGTCGCGACCGATCTGGTTGCGTTCGTCCGCTCGGGCGTTGTTCGCCCAATGCAGGGCTGGCTGATGCGTCGCGGCGCCGAGCGCCATCTGCGTGCGCTCGACGATCGGATGCTCGCCGATATCGGCATCATGCGCGGCGACATCACGGCGATCGTCCGCTCGATGCAGATGAGCGATGTCGGCGTCGAGGCCGGCTTCGACGTGGTTCGCCCGATCCGGGTGTGGAACCGCTCGCGTCTCGCCTTCAAGCAGCTTGCGGCCTACGACGATCGCATGCTGGACGACATGGGCATGGTGCGCGGCGATATCGATTGGGTGACCGAGACTCTCGCGAACCGGTCGGTCACGGCCAACGGCAATCGCGCGGCACACGCGGCGTAATTTTCGTTCCTGTCTATTTGTCGGAACGGCGGCCCTTCCCCTGGGGCCGCCGTTTTCTTTTACCCGTCTTCTGCAGCACGAGAATCGGCCAGTCGCCTTCCTGATGGCGATCGAGACACG
>JBBDWW010000048.1:1564-8457 GCA_040902645.1 Dongiaceae bacterium
ACGTAAAGCCGACCGCCTCGTGCGCGGCGAGGATCGCGTCTTCCTGCGGCGCCAGTAAGCCCGCCAGGATTGCAACCGCGCGCGGCCTGGTATGGCGCGCGAGCCCCGGCGCAAGCCGGATCAGGGGCCCCGACAGAATATTCGCCGTCACCAGATCGTAAGGCCCGCCTTCGCGCACCGCGCGTCCGGCATAGCCGTGACTGCGCACGCAGCGGATTTCATCCGAGAGATGGTTCGCGGCCACGGTTTCGCGCGCGACCGCGACCGCCGTCGGATCGGTATCGGCGGCGATGACCGGCACATTCCAGAGCCGCGACGATGCCATCGCCAACACGCCCGTGCCGCAGCCGAGATCCAGCGGTTTCCTGAAGCGGTAGCCCCGCCGCGCCAGCCGATCGAGCGCGAGCAGACAGCCGCGCGTGGTTTCATGATGGCCGGTGCCGAAGGCGAGCCCGGCATCGACCAGAAACGGGATCGTGCCGCGCGGCCGCTTCAGCGCGACATGACTGCCGTGCACGAAGAAGCGGCCGGCGCGGACCGCCGGCATCTGGCGCTGAATCTCTTCGAGCCAGTTGCGCTGCGGCAGACGGCGGATCGCGAGTGGATAACGCGCGGCACCGATCGGGGTGAGCTGCCGGCGCACCGTGTCGGCGTTCGGTTCGACGTCGTAGATCGCCTCGATCCGCCAGGCCGCACCACCGCGATGTTCGAAGCGGGTCAAGGAAAGCGCATCGGGCTCGAGCACCGCCTCGATCGCTTGCATCAGAAAGGGCGGCGTATCGCCGGGCACGGTCACGCGCGCGGTCCACAGCCCCCCGGTCGTCGTGCGCATTGCGTCAGCCGGCTTTCTCGGCCGGCACGAGGAAGCTCGCCATCACCTTCTTGCTGCCGGCCTTGTCGAATTCGATCTGCACTTTGTCGCCGTCGGTCGCGATCACGCTGCCATAGCCGAATTTCATGTGAAACACGCGCTGGCCGACATCGTAATCGACGCTCGATGGCCGCGGCGTCGCATGGAACGAGATGCCGCCCTCGCCGAGATGACGCCGGCGCGAGCCCGGGGGGGGGGGGGGCCCCGAAGCTGCTGCCCGGTGCGGCAGCCCCCGGATCGAGGCCGATCTCGATATCGCGTTCGGTATGGTCGGCGGGCAATTCCTCGACGAAGCGCGAGGGCAATGAGCTCTGCCAGAGATTGTAGAGCCGGCGGTTCGCCGCATAAGAGACGAACACGCGCCGGCGCGCGCGCGTGATGCCGACATAAGCAAGGCGGCGTTCTTCCTCGAGCCCGGCAATGCCGGTTTCGTCGAGCGCGCGCTGATGGGGAAACAGCCCCTCCTCCCAGCCCGGCAGGAAGACCGTGTCGAATTCGAGCCCCTTGGCGCTGTGCAGGGTCATCAGATTGACCATGTCGCTCGGATTGCCGGTGCCGCTTTCCATCACCAGGCTGACATGTTCGAGAAACCCGCCGAGATTCTCGAACTCGGCCATCGCCTGCACGAGTTCTTTCAGGTTTTCGATGCGCCCCGGCGCATCGGGCGAGCGATCGGCCTGCCACATCGCGGTATAGCCGGATTCATCGAGCACGATCTGGGCGAGCACCACATGCGAAGAACGATCCGCTTCGGCACGCCAGCGCGCGATATCGTCGAGCAATGTCTTGATCGAACGGCGCACGGCGGGCCGCAACTCGTCGCTGCCGATCAGCCGCGCCGCCGCTTCGAGCAGTGGCACGCCTTGCGCCCGGCCGAAGGCGTGCAAGGTCTGCATGGTTGAGGTGCCGATGCCGCGGCGCGGTACGTTGACGATACGCTCGAAGGCGAGATCGTCGGCCGGCTGGTTGATGATGCGCAGATAGGCGAGCGCGTCGCGGATTTCCTGACGCTCGTAGAAGCGCGGGCCGCCGACCACGCGATAGGGAACGCCGAGCGTGATGAACCGCTCTTCGAACTCGCGCGTCTGGAAGCCGGCGCGGACGAGGACGGCGATGTTGCCCAGTCTGGCGCCCTTGCGCTGCAGCGCCTCGATTTCGTCGGCGACGAAGCGCGCCTCGCTTTCGCCATCCCAGAAGCCGCGAAGCTGAACCTTCTCGCCCTGATCGTCCTCGGTCCACAAGGTCTTGCCGAGCCGCCCGCTGTTCTGTGCGATCAGGCCGGACGCGGCCGCGAGGATATGACCGGTCGAGCGGTAATTGCGCTCGAGCCGGATCACCTTGGCACCGGGGAAATCCTTCTCGAAGCGCAGGATGTTGCCGACCTCGGCGCCGCGCCAGCCATAGATCGACTGATCGTCGTCGCCGACACAGCAGATATTGCGATGGCCCTGGGCTAGAAGGCGCAGCCAGAGATACTGCGCGACATTGCTGTCCTGATACTCGTCGACCAGTATGTAACGGAAGCGCTGCTGATATTCAGCGAGAACGCCGGGATTCTTCTGGAACAAGGTCAAACAGTGCAGCAGCAGGTCGCCGAAATCGACGGCGTTCAACGTCGCGAGCCGCTCCTGATAGAAGCGATAAAATTCGAGCGCGCGACCGTCGGCATAATCGCCCGCTTCGGCCGCGGTCACTTTCTCCGGCGTAAGACCGCGATCCTTCCAGCGTTCGATCACCGAGAGCAGCCCGCGCGCCGGCCAGCGTTTCTCGTCGATGTCGGCGGCGTGGATGATCTGCTTCAACAGCCGGATCTGGTCGTCGGTATCGAGGATCGTGAAATTCGGCCTGAGCCCGACCAGTTCGGGATGGCGGCGCAGCATGCGTGCGGCGAGCGCATGGAAGGTGCCGAGCCACCAGCCCTCGACCGGCCGGCCGAGCAAGTTCGCGATACGATCCTTCATCTCGGTCGCGGCCTTGTTGGTGAAGGTGACCGCGAGCAGTTCGCCCGGACCCGCAAGACGACCGGCGAGGATATGGACCAGCCGCGTCGTTAGAACGCGGGTCTTGCCGGTGCCGGCGCCGGCCAGCACCAGCACCGGCCCTTCGGTTGCCAGCACCGCCTCGCGCTGCTCGGTATTGAGCGCGGCGAGATAGGCGGGCTGCGGCGCCGGAGGCACGGAACTATTCGCGGTCGGAGAATCGTTCATCGCGGTGCATATAGCATTTGTCGGCCGGGTCCGAAGTGGGCCGGGTCCGAAATCGATCAAGACGGCCGGGTCGAAACGGCGGGATCAGGGGAGGACGACCGGCTCCTCGACGACGATGGCGGCGAGAACCGGATTGCATTCGTAGCGATAGGTCACCGGCCCGGAGGCGGGATAGCGGCCATGCAGCATTCCGGCGATGACCGCGGCCTGGGCGGCGCAGTGCGATTCGCTCTCATAGGCATACGGCACCGCGAGATATTCGCAGACATTGGTGCCGATGCAGGCAACGAGGAACAACTCGAACATATGCCTCATCCCTCCGGGTGCAGCCCGGTGCGTCCCGCGGCGGTGAGTCGGAACCGCTTGCGTCATCGAAAGGTAACATGAACCTCGTATTTTTCAGGGTTTTCCTTCCGATTCCTGCCGAACCCGACCAAAACCGGCCGAAACTGACGCAGGCTTATCGATCGGCGGGGCTCAGACGGGCATGCGTCGCGAGCGCACCGCGCCAGAGATAGAGCGCGAGCAGCGGGGTTGCCCTGGTGCGGGTCGCATGCGGCAGATCGGGTGGATGATGGATCGGCCGGCCCGGTGCGATCGGCCGCCAGGGACCATCGCCGCGCAGCCAGAGCGCGGTACCGGCGAGCGGCACATAGATTTCCTCGGCCGGATGATGATGCAGCGGATAGTCGTTACCCGGACCAAGCAGCAACAACCCCAACGCCAGCCCGTCATGACGGAGCAGCGGCCGCGCCTGTCGGTCGCCGGGGCCGAGGATCACCGCATAGCCATAGCGGTGGAGGAACCGGTGATGCGGCGGCCGTGCCCGGTAATTCGGATTGCGGGTCCAGACAAGATGCGGCGCGAGCGCCGCCAGCGCGGGGCGCAGAGCCGGCAGCGCACTCTGTTCCGCGCGCGGCCACCAGCGCGAAACCGGCAGTGCTGCGCCCGGCTGCGGTCGCTTTGCGATCAGCGGCACCGCAGCAGGCAGCAGGGAACACCAGCCCGCCGCATCGGGTACGCCGGAATCCGCACGGCGCAATGTCTGCCACACAAAGCGCAGCAGGGTCGCGACCGCCGCTTCGCCCTCGCCCCGCATCGCGCACTCGACCTTTCCGCGCGGGATCACGCCGGATTCGCCCGTCCGGCCCATCCCATGCAAATCTTCCCGGGTGTTCGACCCCAAGCCCGACCCATCCTAGCCCGGTGGGCCGGCGCGGACGAGGCAATGGCCTCGCGCAATCGCTGAGGACCGAGAGACGCATGAGCAAGACCATCGAACGCATCGACCTGATGGGCGTCAGCCCCGGCACGAAGCGACAGTTCGTGGTGCATCGCTATGGCAAGAAGGGCGCGCGACCGAAGGCCTATCTGCAGGCCTCGGTCCATGCCGACGAAACGCCGGGCATGCTGGTTCAGCATCATCTGATCCGGCTGCTCGACGAGGCGGACCGCGCCGGCGCGATCAAGGGCGAGATCCTCGTGGTGCCGATCGCCAATCCGATCGGGCTCGGGCAATGGCTCAATCATCACATGGCGGGCCGTTACGAGCTCGGCGGCGGCGGTAATTTCAATCGCAACTGGCCCGATCTCTATGCCGGCCTCGCGCAGCGCGTTGCCGGCAAGCTCGGCGCGGACGCAAACGCGAATGTCGCAACGGTGCGCGCGGCGATGGCGGCCGGCATCGGGGCGCTGACCGCAACGACGGAACTCACCAGCCTGCGGCTTGCCGTGTGCAAGCTCGCGCACGATGCCGATTTCGTCTTCGACCTGCATTGCGACGACGATTCGCTGATGCATCTGTTTCTCATTCCCGCGCACTGGCCCGATGCGGCCGATCTGGCGGCCGATATCGGTACGCGCGCGACATTGCTGGCCGAGGATTCGGGCGGCCGGTCGTTCGACGAATCCTTCTCGACGCCATGGACGAAACTGGCGGCGGCCGTCGGCGACAAGACGCCTTTGCCCGCCGCCTGCATGGCCGCCACGATCGAGTATCGCGGCCAGACCGATGCCAACGATGCCTATGCCGAGGCGGATGCGCGCGGCCTTTTCCGTTTCTTCCAGCGCCGCGGCCTCGTCGCAGGCGATGCGGGTCCGCTGCCGACCGCGCTCTGCGATGCGACGATGCTCGATGCCTGCGATGTGATCCGCAGCCCGGTCGCCGGGATCGCGACCTATCGCAAGCCGCTCGGCGCCTGGATCGAGAAAGGCGAGACGATCGCCGAGATCGTCGATCCGCTAGCCGACGATCCGCTGAAGGCGCGCACGCCGGTCAGCGCGCAGACCGAAGGCATGCTGCTGTCGCGCCGCTCGCACAAGATGGTGCGGCCGGGCGACAGTCTGGCGAAAGTGGTCGGCCGCGAACCGCTCAGCTACCGCCAGGGTCTGCTGCTCGAGGACTGACGCGATCAGTCGCGGCGGCGATTGCCGAGCGAGATGCCGCGGCCGGATTCCGGCGGCGCCAGCAATTTGCCGTGCGCATCGAGAACGCGCGCGAGCCGGCGTTGCAGTTCCGCCGGCATCTCGGTGACCCGCCGCTTTGTCATGTCGATATAGAGCGACATCCACTCGCAGGTCGCCGCGAGCTCGTTGCTGTCGTGATGGTACATCGACTGGAACATGCGGCAGCGTTTGGCGTCGAAGCCAAGAAGCTGGGTCGTGATGCGCAGCCGATCGCCCAACAGCAGTTCGCGCTGGAAGGTCAGATGGAGCTCGGCCGCAAAGCCCGACGCGTTGCGGTCGCGGACCACGTCTGCCCCGAAGCCCATCTTCTCGAACACCGCGTCGTAGCCCAGATCGAACGCGTGGAGATAATAGGCGACGTTCAAATGTCCGTTATAGTCGATCCATTCCGGGAGGACGGCGATGCCCTCGGTCACGAACGGGGTTTCGATATCGGTATCGCTGTTATGCTGCATGGCAGCGACAATAATCAAACTTTCCGCGCGCTCAAGGGACAAGGTTGCTGCCCTTTCGGCCCGGAAATCCACAACGTCCGCGCGTTGACAAGCCGAATTGCGCAAGCCTAGGGTTTTCACCTCATTGCGGCGGCCCTGCCCCCGCAGGCAACCGCCAGCATTCTTCGGGGAGGTTTCATTATGAAGTCCAGACTTCTGGGGGCTATGGCGGTCATCGCCATCGCCGCCGGCGTTTCGCTTTCGGCGAACGCTAAAACTCTCGTCTACTGCTCGGAAGGCAGTCCCGAGGGTTTCAATCCGCAGCTTTACACCGCCGGCACGACGTTCGACGCCTCGTCCAAGCCGATCTTCAACCGGCTGGTCGAGTTCGAGCGCGGCGGCACCACCGTGAACCCGGGCCTGGCAGAAAGCTGGGACGTGTCCGACGACGGTCTCGTCTACACATTCTATCTGCGCCAGGGCGTGAAGTTCGCCGCGAACAGCAGTTTTACGCCGACGCGCGACTTCAATGCCGACGACGTCGTGTTCAGCTTCGAGCGGCAGTTGAAGGCGGACCACCCGTATCACACGGTGTCGGGCGGCACGTACGAGTATTTCGGCGGCATGGACATGGGCAATCTGCTGGCGAGCGTCGAGAAAGTGGACGACATGACCGTCCGCTTCACATTGACCGCGCCGGAAGCCCCTTTCATCGCCAACATGGCGATGGATTTCGCGTCGATCCTGTCGGCCGAGCAGGCCGATGCGATGCTTGCCGCCGGCACGCCGGAACAGCTCGACCAGACGCCGGTCGGAACCGGGCCGTTCTCGCTGGTCGACTATCAGAAAGATGCGGTCATCCGCTACAAGGCGAACGCGGATTACTGGGCCGGGAAAGCGGCGATCGACGATCTG
>JBBDWW010000049.1:0-8453 GCA_040902645.1 Dongiaceae bacterium
CGGCGATTTCGGCCGGTTCCGGCGGCACGATACGCGAGAAATCCGGATCGAGAATGCGATCGCGCCCGCCGATCGAGGGGGTCGAGACGACCGGCAGGCCGCAAAGCATATATTCGGCGGCGGCGCGCATCGCGCCTTCGGCTTCGGAAAGGCAGAGCCCGACGCGCGCGCGCGATATCCATTGCGCGACGTCCTCCGGCTCCAGAAAGCGGTATTCGCCGCCGAGTTCGTTGACGAAGGTCGCCCGCGGCAGCATCGCGCGCACGCGCTCGGGATAGCCCTCTTCCTGCACCGAAGGCGGGTGATAGCGGTGATAGATGAGCGCAACGCTCGCGAGATCGCGGCATAGCTCGTGCCTTTTGAACGGTACGAGCGCCGCGGTATAGACCGCACCGAATTCCTTTTCCACCGTTGGTGCGATATCGAAGCGGGTCTCGTCGACGAAGGCGAGCGTGCTGCAGACGATGCCGGGAACGCCCTGCGCGCGATAGAGCTCGAGTTCGCGATGGCTGTTGCACAGCATGATGTGGCGATGCTCAGGATAGCGCGCGCGCAGCGCGCGAATTTCGGCGACATCGTCGGCGACGCCTTCGACGTTCTCGCGGTTCCAGGCAAGCCGGATCAGGAAATAGGCGCGCCGGTTGCCGACATGCGAAGCCAGCACGCTGGCCGGACCGACGCGGTGACCCGGCAGGCCCGGGCCCCAGAAGATGAACGGGTCGCGCGCGACTAGCAGGCCGACGACATCGTTGCGGTCCGGTCCGATGCCGGTGCTCATAACCGGTTTTCGCTTTCGAGTTTTCGCCGCGTCGCTGCCACCGGTTGTTCGGCCATAAGAGTTTCGGGCGTCTTGAACGGCCAAGCGCCGCGGCGAAACAGCCGCAACCAGTCGGCCTCTTCCGGAAACGGCACGTTCTCTTCGCGGAAGATCGCAGCGATCAGCTTTACCAGCCGCATCCGATCGGGTTGGACCGATGCAAGTGCCGCAGCGCGGACGGCAACCGGATCGATGCGCCGAGCGATCAATGCGGCAACGGCCTCTGCAACCGCGTCGGGCGTCGGTTCGGTCTCAATCGAAAAGGCGGGATTGAGCATCCGGTCGCGCCCGCCGATCGAGGGCGTCGTTACGACGGGCAGTCCACAATAGAGATATTCCGCACAGGCCCGCATCGGCCCTTCATGCGCCGAAAGGCAGAGCCCGACGCGGGCGCGCGCCAGCCAGATGGGCAATTCACGCAGCCTGAACTGCCGATAGGGGCCGTCGATCTCGTTGATGAAGGTGGCATGCCCCAGCTGCGTGCGAATCCTGGCGACATAGTCCGGCTCGCTGGCCAGGAAATAGGGGTAGCGATGGTAAATCAGCCCGAGTTTGGCGATATCGCGGCACAGTTCGTGGCGCTTGTAGCTGCCAAAAACGGCATTGTAGATCGCATCGAACTGCTTCGGTTCCGATGGCGCCGGCTCGAAGATCGTTTCGTCGACGAACACATTGCTGGAACAGACAATCGCCGGCAGGCCGACCGCGCGATAATTTTCAAGAGCACGGCGCGTCGCAGCCAGGAATACATGCCGATGCTGCGGCCAGCGCGCAGTGGCGGCGCGAACGTTCTCGAGATCGCCGCGGACGCCGTCGATATCGTCGCGATGCCAGCTCGGCGAGATCAGGAACCAGGCGCGACGCCTGCCGATCAGTTCGGCAGCCGTGGATGCAAGCCCGAGCGGACATTTCTCCGCTGAGGGACCCCAGAATATCGCCGGTTCGCGGCTCACGGTGAAACCCGCCAGCGATCCGCCAGCTTCGGTTTCCGCCGGATAATTGGGATCGGGCAAAGATCGGTTCATGACGCAATCGACTATCGCATCGCATGCAGGTCGGCAATCGGCGTTTCGCGCAGCATCTTTCCGATCGTCTTTTGCGGCCACGGGCTCTTGCGGAAGAGCTGCAGCCAGTGGGCCTGTTCAGGAAACTTCACGCCTTCCTGTTCGTGGATCGCGGCGATGAGTTGCAGCAGGCGCATCCGGTCGGGCCGGAGTGCCGCGCAGGCGCCGTCACGTATTTGCTGCGGATCGAGTTCGCGATCGATCAGGCTCCGCACTCCGGCCGCGACCGCATCGCGCGTCGGCTCGACTGTGATCGACCAGGCGGGATCGAGCACCCGGTCGCGCCCGCCGATGCTTGGCGTCGTCACCACCGGCCGGCCGCAGAGCAGATATTCGATCGAGGCGCACATCGCACCCTCGACGTCGGAGAGGCAGAGCCCGACGCGGCTGCGATTGATCCAGGTCGCCACATCCGGTCCGCGCAGCAGCCGATAGTCGGGGCCGAGATCGTTGACAAAACTCGCCTGCGGCAGCATCGCGCGATACTGTTCGAGTATCGCGGCGCGCCTCTGCCTCTCGCTGTGAAACCAATGATAGATCAGCGCGAGGTTCGGAACGTCGCGGCACAGCTCGTGGCGCTTGAGCCCGGTCAGCGTCGCCGTATAGATCGCATCGAACCGGACCGTCTCCGTAGGCAGGATCCGGAAGATGGTTTCATTCACGAAGGCGAGTGTGCTGCACAGGATCGCGTCGATGCCGCGCTCGCGTGCAAGCTCGAGCTCCTGGCGCGTATTGCAGAGCATGACATGGCGATGCTCTGGATAGTCGTGGCGCAGTGCGGCGATCGCCGCGGCGTCATCATCGACCATTCCCGGGAAATGGCGGCTATAGCTCACGTTGAACAGGAAATAGGCGCGGCGATTGCCGATATGGTGCGCGAGCGCGCTGCCCGGGCCGATCCGCCAGTCCGGCCCGTTCGGACCCCAGGCGATGAACGGGTCGCGACTGATGACGACCCCCGCCGTCTGCGTCTCGTCCGCCAGCGCCGCCGGTTCAAAAATGATGGGACTCATGCGGGGCGCGGCGACATCGCCCGCGTCTCCGCGACGGCGGTTTCGGCCATCAGTTCATCGGGCAGCTTGCGCGGGAAGGTGCCACGCCGGAAGAGCTGGACCCAATCGGCATCTGGAAGCGGCATGCCCTCGTCGCGATAGATCGCGGCGATGAGCTGCAGCAGGCGCATGCGGTCCGGCTTGAGGCGCGACATGACCGCGCGGCGGATGAAATGTGGATCGAGCTGCTTTTCTTTCAGGTTCGCCACGGCACGGGCGACGGCCTCGGGGGTCGGGTCCGCCATGATCGAATAAGACGGATCGAGCTGCCGGTTGCGTCCACCGACATTAGGCGTCGTCACCACCGGCACGCCGCAGAGCAGGTACTCCGCACAGGCCCGCATCTGGCCTTCCATCTGCGAAAGACACAATCCGACATGCGAGCGGCCGATATATCGGACGATCTCTTCGGACGACAGGTTCCGATACCCGCCCTTGCTCTCGTTGACGAAACTTGCCTTCGGCAGCATGGCGCGCACCTCGTCCGGATAGGTCGGGCGATCGGCAACGAGATCGGCGAAGCGATGATAGATGAGCGCAAGACTGTCGATCCGGGTACACAGCTCGTGACGTTTATAGGGTGCCAGCGCGGCATTGTAGATCGCGTCGTAGATCTTCGGCTCGGGCGGGGGGATATCGAACACGCTCTCGTTGACAAACACGTTGGCGCTACACACGATCGCCGCCTGCCCGGCCTTGCCGAAGCGCTCGAGCTCCTGCGGGGTGTTGCACAACACGACGTGACGGTGCTCGGGATAGTTGGCGCGTAGCTCGGCGAAATGCTCGAGATCGGCCTTCAGGGTCGGATCGATTTCCCGCGTATAGGAAAGGGAGATCAGGAACCAGGCGCGACGATTGCCGATCCGGGTGGCGAGCGAGGTGCCGAGCGCCGCGAGGTAGGGCGGGTTCGACGGCCCCCAGAGGATCAGCGGTTCACGGCTGATCATGAATCCGAAGACCGGATCGATGTCGGTGTCCTGGCTCATCGTTTCAGGCCCGGCCCGGCGCAGACGTTGCGATGGCGGTCTCGCCGCCGCGCATTGTTTCCGACACCGCTTGTTCGGCGAGCAAATCGGCGGCCGTCTTGTGCGGCCAAAAGCTGAACCGGAAGATTCGCACCCAGTCGGCTTCGGGAAGCGGCACGTTCTCTTCTTGGTAGATTGCGGCGATGAGTTGCAGCAGGCGGAGGCGGCTCGACTTGAGCTTCGCAATCACGCCCGCCCGGATCTTGTTTGGATCGAGCTTCCGCCCCTTCAGCTTTTGCACGGCGGCAGCGACTGCTTCGGGCGTCGGTTCGGCCTCGATCGAGTAAGCGGGGTCGAGCACCCAGTCGCGCCCCCCGATATTGGGGATCGACACGACCGGCACGCCGCAGAGCAGATATTCGGTGCAGGCCTGCATATGACCCTCGACGGCGGAGAGGCAGAGCGCAACATGGCTGCGGCCGAGCCAGGTCACGATCTCGTCGGAGGAGAGATAGCGAAACTCACCGCCGAGTTCGTTGATAAAGGTCGCATGTTTGAGCATGGCGCGAACTTGGTCGGGATGCGATGCCTGATCGCCGAGTTGGGCATAGCGATGATAGATCAGGCCGAGGCTCGCGATGCCGGTACAGAGATGATGCTGTTTGTAGGGCGCGAACGTCGCGTTGTAGATCGCATCGAATTGTTTGGGTGCGCGCTTCGGCACGTAATATTTCCGCTCGTCGGTGAACATGCCGGCGTTGGTGATGACCGCCGGCTGTCCACGCTTGCGGTAATTTTCAAGCTCCGCCGCCGTGTTGCACAACACGATGTAACGATGCTCGGGATAGAGCGCGCGCAGTGCGGCGAAATGCGCGATGTCGTGCTCGACCAGTCCCTCCTCCTCGCGCGTCCAGGCGGGCGAGAGCAGAAACCAGGCGCGACGGTTGCCGATGAAGGGGCCGAGCGAACTGCCCGGTCCCGCAGGGTAAGGCATATCCGACGGCCCCCAGAAAATCAGGGGGTCGCGGCTGATCATATGACCCTGAACCCGGACTTTGTCGGCGGTCGCTTCGCCCATGGCACCGTCCCGTCAGATCCGGCGCCGCAATCCCTGCCTGCGCCGTCGGCGCTTGCGCACCGCTGCCGGCATCAATGCCGCGCCGCGCCGGCAAAGTCCATGTCGGGCGGCAAGGTTGGACGACCGACCGGGCGCGGCAGGGAAACGCATAACGAGGGATGACCGATCGGGGCGTGGCGGTTCGCGCAGCGCGGCAATCGGGGCGGGTAGAAACAAAAAAATTGGGCCGGCCTCGTGAGGCCGGCCCGAGGGGCAAACAAACGGAACGGACAATCAGGCGATCGGCAGACGATCAGGTAACCAGGCGGGCGACACTCGCTGCGACCTGGCGACCATTGACGAAGGCGCCGCCGGCCGTGGTGGCCATGCCGCCGCCGAGTGCTTCGCCGGCGAAGAAGAGGCGGTTCTCGACCGGCTGGGCGAGCTGTTCGCGTGCCGCACAACCGCCCGGCCGGGCGATCGCGAAGGCGCCGCGCACGTCCTGATCGCTGCCCCAGCCCGTGAACACGCCGCGCACGAAATGCTGGTCGACCTCGGGGCCGAACAGACGGCGCAGCTCGCCGAGTGCGAAATCAATGGCGGCCGCTTCGCCGGCGCGGGTGAGATCCCAGGCGAACTTGCCGCCGACAGTGCCGATCATCAAATTGTCGCCGAACGGCCAGCTCAGGAAATACGCCACTTCGTTCGAATCGCGGGTGTAGCTGAGCCAGTCGTTCTCGCGCAGACCGAAGCGGCTGCTGCCGTCGAACTCGAGTGCGATCTTGGCGACCAGGCCCATCGGCAGGTCTTCGATCGCGCGCTGCTTTTCGGTCGGCAGCGGCGGGTCAAAGCGGATCGATTCCGCGGCGAGCACACCGGTCGACACGGTGACGATGACGGCCTTCGCTTGGATGTTGCCCGACGGGGTCTCGACGGTGACGCCGTTCGCGCCGCCCCAGCGGATCGTGGTGACCGGGGTCGAGGTCTGTACCGGCACGCCATCCGCCATGCCGGCGATGAAGCGGCCATAGCCTTCGCGGACCATCAGGCTCGGGGTCGAGTAATCGAGGCTCCACCAATCCGCGGCCGAGAAGGATTCGATGTCGCAGCCGAGATCGAGCGGGCCGATCCAGTTCTTCACCACATTGGTCCAGGGCAGGTTGACCGGGAGCTGGCTGGCTGCTGATACGTCCTGGCCGGAATGGCCGATGCCGCGCAGGATCGAGGTGACCTCGTACCAGGCTTCGTCATAGGCCGCCCGCTCGGTCGGAGACGCGGCCCGCGTGTCGACAAAGAGCTGCTCGCCATTGTCGTCATGCGCGACCAGCGTATAGCCGTTGCGATGCGCCATCGGCGTCAGGGGATTGTGGTCGGCCTGATGGATCCAGGCGGCACCGTGATCGAAGGGGACCCCGAAGCTGCTGGTATCGGTGAAGGCGCGACCGCCGACCCGACCCTTGGATTCGAGGATCACGAAAGAGACGCCGCGCTCGGCGAGGATGCGGGCCGCGGCCAGACCGGCTGCGCCAGCGCCAACGATGACCACATCGGGGTTGGAGGGTGCTGCCTGTGCCCAGGCCGGAAAAGCGGCCGTCGCAGCCAAGCCGGCGAGGAATGCACGGCGGTCGATTTTGCCCAGGTACGGAAGGAGTTTCTTGGTCATTTTCGCCTCGTTTGCCCTGTTGCGGAGGACCGAGGCTTGTTTGGGACCCCTCGGTGCGCCGGACTTGTTCCGTCAACGTGAGGCGGACTGTAGCGAGGCAGGGGTGCAGAAGAACTTAGATATCCGTTTATTTACAAGATCATAAGGCCCTATACTTCAACTCGACGGTTACATACTGTGGTATATACAAGGAGCCCGTACCTAGGCGTCGGCATATCCAATTAGGCAATGCGGCGACCGGATAGGGATGAAGGGAGCAGGCGCCGGGGTGGCGGCCATTTGGCGACAACGGCCGCCATTCGGCCGTACGAACGGTTCAGCCAAGCGTGAAGGCGACCTCGTGGGCGGCCCGCGCGCCGCTCTTTTGCGCCCCGCCGCAGGTCATGGAGAGACTGCCGGCGGTCGCTTCGCCGGCAAAAAACAGCCGATCGTCGAGTGGTCGCGACAAAGCGGTGCGCGCGCCGGCGGCGGCGGGCCGCTGATAGGCATAGCCGCCGCGCACGTCGGGATCGTTCGCCCAGCCGGTAAACCGGCCTTTGACGAAATGCTTGTCGACATCGCTGCCGAAAATCTTGCGCAACTCGCCGCGGGCGAAATCGATCGCGGCGTCTTCGCCTTGCGCCGACAATTCCCAGCCGAAGCGACCGCCGACCCAGCCGATCATCAGATCCATGTCGAACGGCCAGGTGAGAAAATAACAAAGCTCGCGATCGTTCGCGGCGTAAGAGAGCCAGTCGTTCGGTATCAGGCCGAAGCGCGTACCCTCGAACTGCAGGGGAATCTTCGCGAGCAACCCCATCGGCAGGCCGGCAATCGCTTCCTGTTTTTCAACCGGCAACGGCGGATCGAAGCGGATCGCGGCGCTGGCCAGCACGCCGGTCGACACCGTGATGATGCACGCCTTCGCATGGATCGTGCCGGACGGCGTTTCGACCGAGACGCCGTTGCCGCCCCAGCGAACCAATGTCGCCGGCGTGGATAAACTCACCGGCACGTCCTTGCCGTAAAGCGCGACCACCGTGCCATATCCTTCGCGTACCATCAGATCGGGATCGGTGTCGTCGAGCGTCCACCAGTCATGCGCCGAAAAATCTTCGACATCCGCACCCATCGAGAGCGGCCCGATCCAGCTCTTGCTGACATTCGACCAGGGCAGGTCGATCGGCATCGAGGGACCCGGTGCGATATCCTCGCCGGAATGGCCGATCTTGCTGATTGCGCTGATTGCATCGTCCCACGCATCGTTGAATGCGCTCATCTCCTCGTCGCTCGCCGGCCGGTCGCCGACGAACACCGCTTCTCCGGCATCGTCATGCGGCAGCAATGTGAACCCGGCGGCTTCGGCGATCGGCGTGAACGGATTGCGATCCGAATGATGCAGCCACGAACAGCCATGATCGAACGGCAATCCAAAACTCGTGGTGTCGGTGAAAGCGCGCCCGCCGATGCGATCCTTGGCCTCGATCACGACGAAACTGATCCCTTTTTCGGCGAGCGTATGCGCGGCGGCAAGACCGGCAGCGCCGGCGCCGATCACCACCACATCGGGGTTCGCGGATTGCGCGCGCGCCCAGGCCGGCAATGTCGTGCTGGCCAGCAGTGCTGCGAGAAAGCGGCGGCGGTCGATCCCGGTCTTGTTGAGGCGGCCGGGATGTCGCATCGCTTTACTCCGCCGCGGCGGGTTCGGGTTCGACGATAACGGTACCATGCCGGCGCGCGAACACCAGATAGGCGGCCGGCACGACGAACAATGTAAACAGCGTGCCGCACAACATGCCGCCGACGATGACCCAGCCGATCTGCTGCCGGCTCTCGGCGCCGGGGCCGCTCGCGAG
>JBBDWW010000050.1:0-1295 GCA_040902645.1 Dongiaceae bacterium
GGCCCCGCCGCGGTATCCTCCTCCCTCCTCCTCCGCGGCGGGGCTGCGCCTAGCGCGACGGCGCTGCGGCAGGCGTCAGGCGATCGCCCGCCACAATTCGACGTCGCGTCTCGCGGTCCAGATGCGCGGATGCTTGATGCCGCGCGCCTCGTCGTAGGCGCGCGAGACGTCGAACGGCATGCAATGCTCGTAGATGGGGAAGCTGCCGTATACGGGGTCCATCCTGCGCTTGGTTGCCAGATATACCTGTTTGAGCGACTGGCGCGCGCGCGCGCCGCGTTTCGCGGCCGCATACAGGCCGCGCACAAAGTCCTGCGTGTAGCCGATGGCCTTCTGGCACTGCGCCGGCGTGGTAAGCGCCGGGCCGCGCCCGGGCACCAGCGCGCACGGCTTGAGTGCGCGCAGCTTGTCCAGGGTGGCGGGCCATTCCTCGAGGTGCGCGTCACCGGTGTAGATGCCCGCGTTGTACTCGACGAGGTCCCCGGAGAAAAGCACCTTCTGCGAGGGTAGCCAGACGATGGCGTCGCCGCCCGTGTGCCCCGGGCCGACATGCATGATGCGCACCTCGAGCTTGCCCATCATCACCGTGAGCGCGCTGTCGAAAACGAGCGTCGGCCAAGTCAGCCCCGAGATCGACCTGGCGCCGCGGAACAGGCGCGGGAAGCGCCCGATCTCGCTCGCCATGTCCTGCCGGCCGCGCTCCCTGATCAGCCCGAGCGTGCGCCGGCTGGCGATGATCTGCTCTGCCCGGTACGCCGAGGCGCCGAGCACACGCACCGCGTGGTAGTGCGTCAGCACCACATACTTGATGGGTTTCGACGTGACGCGGCGCACGCGGCGGATGACTTCGCGCGCCATGAGCGGCGTGGCTTGGGTGTCGATGACCATCGCGCCGTCGTCGCCGACGATCACGCCGGTATTCGGGTCGCCTTCGGCCGTGAAGGCGTAAGCGTTTTTCGAGAGCTTCCGGAAAGTGATTTTCTTGGACTTGAGATCAGCCTGGGAGGCGAAAGATTTCATCGCGCCTTGGTTCGCATGAGGGATTGTGGGCTGCCCGCAATGGTAGCCGTTTGCCGCAGGGCGGAAAAGCGGATAATGTGCGCCGCGCCGCTCTCGTACGGAGTACTGCCATGGGACGCCCGGAAAAGATCCGCCTCGGCGACGTCCTCGTCGCGCAGAAAGCGATTTCGCATGATCAGCTCAAGGTCGCGCTCGAGCAGCAGAAGAAGAGCGGCCGCCGGCTCGGGCGCGTGCTGGTCGAGCAGGGCTTCGTCAACGACGAGCAGATCTGCGAA
>JBBDWW010000051.1:0-8361 GCA_040902645.1 Dongiaceae bacterium
CACCCTACCCTCTCCCCCGTAAGCGGGGGAGAGGGATAAGGAGGGTTGGCGCGGCAGCGCCGCGCTTACCCGTAGTTGGGTGAGGGGGCGTCGCACCCGCGACAATGCCGGTCGAATGGCCGTGCGCTGGCGCAGGTCCCGCCGGCCTTCAATCCTCTCACTGAATTCGCGCAAACGCGCGGCGGGTCGAACCGGCGCAACGGTTCGGATCCGACAATGAAGCGGAGAGGACGATTCCATGGCCGGGAAGAATGGCGGCAACAACGGCAGCAATACGAATGGCGGCGGCAAGCTGCCTGCGAAGGTGCCCTATCTGGTGATCGGTGCCGGGGTGAACGGGCTTTCGACCGCCTGGCATCTCGCGATGGAGCTCAAGGCGCGCGGCACGGGCAAAGGCAGCGACATTCTGCTGATCGACAAAGGCGGCGTCGGCGCGGGCGCGTCGGGCATCGCCTGCGGCCTGCTGCGCGGCTTCTACATGAACCCGGCGATGCATCCGCTGATCAAGCATTCGCTCGATGTGTGGACCTACGATCGCGTTACGTTCGGCTTCCAGCAGGTCGGCTATGTTTCCTGCGGCGAGGCGAACCAGCTTCCCGACTATGAGCGCATCCACAAGAGCCAGAACGAGGTCGGCTATCTCTCTGATCTCTATACCGGCAAGGACGCGCATAAATTCCTCAAGTCGATCTGGCCCGATGTCGACACCACCGGCATCGACGTGGTGCTGAACGAAAAACTCTCCGGCTATTCCGGCACCAAGCAGGCGATGCGCGGTTTCGCCGAGAAATGCACCGAATGGGGCGTCGATATCCGCAGCGGCGTCGAGGTGCTCGGTTACGAGGTCACCAACGGCAAAGTCACGAAGGTCCGCACCAATAAGGGCGATATCGAAGCCGATTGCATCGTGCTCGGCGTCGGCCCCTGGGCGGCGCAGCATTGGGAGATGCTGGGCCTCCCGGAAAAACTCGATCTCAAATATCCCGACGGCTCGACGCGCAATCAGGCCGACATGTGGATTTACTGGCGGCTGGTCGAAGGCGAAGCCTATGTTGACGAACCCTATCTCACGGCCGACCGGCGCGACCCGCCGATCCTCAAGATGGAACTGATGAACACGCCGGTCGTCGATCCGATCACCGGCAGACAGATGGGCGACTACACCTATTTCTATCTGAAATATGCGGCCGAGCGGACGCGAAAGCCCGGCATTCAGGGCGGCAGCGTGCCGGTCAGGATCGGTCCGAAGGCGCAGCTCGAACCCTATGGCACCGCGAACCCGCTTTATCAGTCGGGCGACGATTTCCGCGATTATTTCTGCGCCTGCGCGGCGAGCCGCGTCGGTCGCTTCCGCAACATTCGGGCGAACTACATCGAGCGGCCGTCCGGCGGCATCGGCGCCTTCACGCCGGACAATCTGCCGGTGATCGACTGGGTGCGCGACAATGTGATGATGATCGCGGATTCGAACCACGGCTACAAATTTACCGGCGTCGGCAAACTGGTTGCAAAACATATCGCGAGCAGTCAGAAGGTCGCCGAGCTCGAGCCGTTCCGCTTCTCGCGCTATGCCGAGGGCCGAACGTTCGGAAAATCCAACAGCCACTCGCCCTGGGTGTGAGGGGCGCTGGCAGTTGATCCCGTGCGGTGCAAGGAGGCGATAGTTCTTTCAAGGTAGTGCCGTTCGCCGCTCCCAAACTCGTCATGCCCGGGCTTGACCCGGGCATCCACTTTGCCGATGCACCGGACCAAAGTTCGTCGTGCGAAGTCTGTCCGATCCGTGGATCGCCGGGTCAAGCCCGGCGATGACGATTTTTTGGAATCGTGCCGCCTCATCCTTCGACAGGGTCAGGATGAGGACCATGCGGATCCGACGACGACGATGCTGCGCCGGTTGCAGACGGTCGCTCCCGCGATGCCGTTCAATCCGCCATGGCTGCGACCCGTTCGAGCGCATCCTCGTTGAGTTCGAGAATGCGCGCATCGTCGTCCTTGGGGCCGAGCGTTTCGTAGAACGCCCGCGCCTTCGCATTGCTGTTGCGCACGCCCCACCAGAGCGAGACGCAGCCGCGCGCGACCGCCTCGCTTGCGACCGCCGCCATCAGGCGCTTGCCCAGGCCCCGCCTGCGTAAATCCGGATCGACGAACAGGTCGGACAGCCAGATGCCGCGGCCGGGAATTTCGGAATTATAGAATTCTTCGAACAGCACATAGCCGATGGCGCGACCGTCCTGCTCGGCCAGCAGCACCTCGAAGGCCGGCTTCGGGCCGAACCCGTCGCGCAACACGATCGCCGCGGTGAACACATCGTCGGCCTCCCCCGCCAATACGCCGAAGCGATTGGCGAGCCGCGCGATCTCCGCCGCGTCGCCGGCGATTGCCTTCCTGATCGTGATCGATGCCATGTCCTGTCCGTTCGAGCCGCTTGCGCGGATGCGTCCCTTTCCGCCAGAGTCCCAACGCCAATCTAACGGGAGAACAGGCAATGATCACGGCGGATCTGACGGGCAAGCGCGCACTCGTGACCGGAGCAGCGTCCGGCATCGGCATGGCGGCGGCGGAAAAACTGGCGCGGGCGGGGGCGACGGTCGCGATCAACGATCTTGCCGGCAATCCGCGGCTCGAGGAAACCATCGCGCGGCTCAAGGGCGACGGGCTGAAGGTGATGGCAGCACCGGGCAACATCGGCGATGCCGACGATGCACGCCGCATGACGCGCGATGCGATCGCCGCATTGGGGGGGCTCGATTATCTGGTCAATAACGGTGCGACGCCCGGCACGAAGACGCCGATTGCGCCGGCCGATTTCGCCCATCAGGACGAGGCGTTCTGGAACAAGCTGCTCAACGTGAACGTGCTCGGCGCGTTCCGCTCGGTCGAGATCGCCGCCCCGCATTTGAAGAAATCGAAGGGCGCGATCGTGTCGACCGCATCGAACAGCGCGTTTTATGGCGGCGGTTCGTCCTCGCCTTACTGCGCGACCAAGGCTGCGATCGTGACGCTGACCCGCGAATGGGCGCGCGCTCTCGCGCCCGACGTGCGGGTCAATGCGGTGGCGCCCGGCTGGGTCGAAGGCTCGAACTGGGAATGTAAATGGTCGGAAGATCAGCGCAGCGACACCAGCAAGCTCATCCCGCTCGGCCGGCCCGGCCATATCACGGAATATGCCGAGGCGATCTTTTTCCTGCTGGCGGGCGGTTCCTATATCAACGCCCAGACGATCCTGGTCGATGGCGGCATGATGAGCTGAGAGGCTGGAAACGCCAGATATCTGGCGCTTTTTTCATATCACTGGTACAGCATGTGATTTGAAATAATTTATGGCATCCGAACCGTGAAATAGGATAGGATAAACCCTATCGCGCGCCTATTTGGGCTGGTAAACCGGCCGCCGCCGAACCTGCCGCCATTACTCGCCGGCCGCCGTGGCACGACCACCCGCTCTGGAACCCGCCGTGACCGACACGCTGACACTCGCTTATTCCCTGGGCTTCGCCGATCTGTACGATCCCGCCGGGCTGGCGCGGATCGATGCGCTGTTCTGCGAGCATCTGGGTGCGGCCAATCAAGATCTGGCGGCGGCGCTCGCAACGGCGCGCGGCAATCCGACGGCGCTCGAAAACAAGGCGGAGTCCGATCTGCTGATCGCGATCGCGCCGCATCTCGACGATTTTCTCGGCCGCCTGTTCGACATCGAGGCGCCATTGCGGGCGCTCTCTGAAAAACATACCGAGCTCGCGCCGCTCTTCGCCTGCAAGCGCCTCTTCGTGCAGCGACGCGCGACGCGCGCCTATAAGGAAGACGTTGCGCGCGAACTCGACGGGCCGTCGATACAGATCGAGCTCGAGAAATTGTTCGGCGAAAAACTGACCGAACAGAGTTTCGCGCGCCATGTCATGGCCTGGTCGGCGGACGAGAAGGCGAACGATGCCGCACTCGATCTCGCCGCGCGCTATGCCGCCTGGGTGCTCCATTCCGATGCCGGCCGCGCGAAGCATCGCAAGGGCGTGCTGTTCAAAGTGCCGCACAAGGTCGATCTCGAACATCTGGTGCCGGTCAAAACGGCCGAACATCATCCGGCGAAGGCGCTCGAACTGCCGCCCGCTTTGCTGCGCCATCGCGAAGGTTTCGCGCTCACGGATGCCGGCACCGATCTCGTCGGCGCGCTCGACCAGGCGCATTACTGCATCTTCTGCCACAATCAGGGCAAGGATAGCTGCTCGAAAGGTTATCGCGAGAAGGATGGCAGTTTCCGCAAGACAATGTTCGGCGTGACGCTCGCCGGCTGCCCGCTCGAAGAGAAAATCTCCGAGATGCATGTCCTCAAGACCGACGGGGTGGTGATCGGTTCGCTCGCGGTCGCGGTCGTCGATAATCCGATGATCGCCGGCACCGGGCATCGCATCTGCAACGACTGCATGAAGGCCTGCATCTATCAGAAGCAGGATCCGGTCGATATCCCGCAGGCCGAGACGCGCACGCTCAAGGACGTGCTCGAATTGCCCTGGGGTTTCGAGATCTATTCGCTGCTGACGCGCTGGAATCCGCTCAATCTGCGCGAGCCGGTCGCGAAGCCGCATTCCGGCCGCCGCGTGCTGATCGCGGGACTCGGGCCCGCCGGCTTCACGCTCTCGCATTATCTGCTGAACCAGGGCCATACGGTGATCGCGGTCGACGGACTGAAGATCGAACCGCTGCCGGCCGATATTTCGGGCGTGAAACCCGATGGCAGCCGCGTCGCGTTCAAGCCGATCCGCGACGTGAACGAGCTCTATGAAAATCTCGACGCGCGGGTGATGGCCGGGTTCGGCGGTGTCGCCGAGTACGGCATCACCGTCCGCTGGAATAAGAACTTCCTGAAACTGATCCGGTTGCTGCTGGAACGGCGCGCGAGTTTCGCGATGTATGGCGGCGTCCGCTTCGGCGGCACGATCACGACCGAACAGGCGTTCCAGCGCGGCTTCGATCATGTCGCGCTGGCGCTGGGCGCGGGCAAGCCGACGATCCTCGATCTGCCGAACGGGCTCGCGCCCGGGGTGCGCGCGGCATCGGATTTCCTGATGGCGCTGCAGCTCACCGGCGCGGCGCGTCGCGATTCGATCGCCAATCTCCAGATCCGTCTGCCGGTCGTGGTGATCGGCGGCGGCCTGACCGCGATCGACACTGCGACCGAGGCGATGGCCTATTACCCGGTCCAGGTCGAGAAGTTCCTCAAGCGCTACGAAACACTGATCGCCGAGCGTGGCGAGAAGGCCGTGCGAGCGCGCTGGTTGCCGGTCGAGGCTGAGATCGCATCGGAGTTTCTCGATCATGCGCGCGCCATCCGCCAGGAACGTGCGCGGGCCGAAGCGGCCGGCGAGGCGCCGAACATCCGTGCGCTGATCGATCGCTGGGGCGGTATCACGCTCGCCTATCGCCGCCGGATGATCGATTCGCCGTCCTACACGCTGAACCACGAAGAGGTGCACAAGGCGCTCGAGGAAGGCATCCGCTTCGCCGAAGAGCTGACGCCGGAGGAAGTGGAAATCGATGCGGCCGGTGTCGCGAGCGCCGTGCGTTTCCGCCAGGGCCAGGATATTCCCGTGACTTTGCCGGCGCGCGCTGTGCTGGTCGCGGCCGGCACGCGGCCCAACACCGTGCTCGCGCGCGAAGACGCGCTGCATTATGCGATCGACGGCAAGTTCTTCCGCCTGGTCGACGAAAAAGGCGCGCAGGTCGAACCGGAATGGAGTGCCAAGCCCGGCGAAGTGCATGTGCTGCATGCGCTACGCGAGGACGGGCGCGCCGTATCGTTCTTCGGCGATCTGCATCCGTCCTGGGCCGGCAACGTGGTGAAGGCGATGGCGTCGGCGAAGCAGGGCTGGCCGGTCGTCCAGCAGATGCTCGATGCGCTGCCGGCGGCCCCGGCGAATGATCGCGATGACTTCATCGCGGCCTGCAACCGCGATTTCCGCGCCCGCGTGCATCAGGTGAACCGCCTGACGCCGGGCATCATCGAGGTCGTCGTACAGGCCCCGGCGGCCGCGCGTAACTTCAAGCCGGGCGAATTCTATCGGCTGCAGAATTTCGAGACGCTCGCGCCGCGCACGGCGGATACCGTGCTTGGCATGGAAGGGCTTGCGATGACCGGCGCCTGGGTCGATCGCGAGCAGGGTCTCGTTTCGATCATCGCGCTCGAGATGGGCGGTTCGTCCGATCTCTGCGCGCTGCTCAAGGAAGGCGAACCGGTCATCCTGATGGGTCCGACCGGCCATCCGACCGAGATTCCAGAAGGCGAAACCGTATTGCTGGCCGGCGGTGGGCTCGGCAACGCGGTCCTGTTCTCGATCGGCAAGGCGCTGCGCCAGGCCGGCAGCCGCGTCCTCTATTTCGCGGGCTACAAGAAGCTGGTCGACCGCTACAAGGTCGCCGACATCGAAGCAGCGTCCGACGTCGTGATCTGGACCACCGACGAGGCGCCCGGCTTCAAGCCATCGCGCGACGGCGATCTCAGCCATGTCGGCAATATCGTCGAAGCGATGCGCGATTACGCCGAAGGAAAACTGGGCCCGACGCCGATCCGTCTACACGATGTCGATCGCATCATCGCGATCGGTTCCGACGGGATGATGTCGGCGGTGCAGCAGGCGCGGCACGGCGTTCTTGCGCCCTATCTCAAGCCCTCGCATGCGGCGATAGGGTCGATCAACTCGCCGATGCAATGCATGATGAAGGAAATCTGCGCGCAGTGCCTGCAGCCCTGGATCGACCCCGAGACCGGGCAGGAGACGGTCGTTTTTTCCTGCTTCAACCAGGACCAGCCGCTCGACCGCGTCGACTTCAAGGGTTTGCGCAAGCGCCTCACGCAGAACGGCGTGCAGGAAAAGCTGACCGCGCAATGGATCGACCGCTGCCTGGTGCAGCTCGGGCGCCGGGAGCGGGCGGCGTAACGCCGCGAAAAAACCTTTCCTTTATCCCGGTTTGGCCATCTGGCACGTCGATGATGCCGGGATGGACGAGGGGCGCAGGCCATTCGATTGGCGGGTCTGGTGCGTCTTCTCGGCCGCGGCCGGATTTCTCACGATCCTGTTATGCTTCTTTGTTTTGAGGCTGGTGTTCGAGTTTCCGATCTATCGGTACCTGAAAATTCTAGCTTTCCGCGAGTTCTGCCTGCTCCTGCTATCCGCGCTTCTTTCATTGCCGGCTTTCGGACAGCAATCCTTCCTCCGCCAAACGGGAGTCGTGGTTCCATTTTTTTATGCTGCAACCGTTGTTGGTGGCTGGGTTTTGCTGAGCGGCGCTATTGAGGGACCTGAAATCGTCGCCGCTGCGGCCGAGAGCATTTTTTTGTGGGACCGAGAGTTCCAGTTGCTCGGCCAGTCGCTGGAGTCGATTGTCACCGGCGTATTTGTTTCACTCGGGGCTGCTCTTACAGGCTTTCTGCAGGGTTGCGCGATGCCGCGACCCATTCGGCGGCGCTTCTGCCTTACTGCGCCGATCGCAGCAGTGGTCGGCATTGCGTTGACTATCGCGATGTTTATTCTATCGATCGTTTTGGTGTTTTCCGATAACACCAACGAAACGTTTGCGACACTACTTGCCTCGCTCGCCATGCCGGCCGGTTGTGGTTTGTATGCTGCGGCGACGGGCTGGTCGATTCGTCGAGGCTTGCGACAGACGGCGGGAATGCCCATTCCTGCCGTCCCCAGAAAGCCTTTGATTCGGCCCGGAATCGCCATCATCGCGTCGATTCTGGCGCGATGGTGGAACCAATCTTTGTAAACATCCGGCCCTTCAGCAGCGCATCTTGGATCGCGGGATCGGTTGCGTTCGGATTTCTCGCCGGCGCGCTGTTCGCTGTTCTGGTCTGGACCGCGCTCACGATCGCGCTGATGCCGGTGCCCGAGCTTTCATTGCGACACGAACTCGCGCTCATTGCGGGGATTGGGTTGCTGTCGCTGCCGGCCATCGGCCAGCGCCGGATGCTGCGACGCTGCGGCATCGACGGCCGCGGCTATTTTACCGCGACTCTGCTCGGCGGCTGGTTTGCGTGGAACCTGCCGATCCTCGCCTTCGGCCCGGTCTCGCGGTTCGAACGGCTGCAGCCTGTCGAGGAAATCGATATCGGGATCGCGCTCGCTGCGGCCGCACTGGTCGTCGGCGCGTTGCTGGCCGGCTGGCTGCAGGGCTGGTCTATGCCGCATCCGCTGCGGCCGCTCTGGTTCCGCAGCGCGCCCTTTGCCGCGTTGGTTTCGTCGATCGCCGCCGTGGCAGTGGCGATCTCGTTCGCGCTCGCGACCTGGGATGCGCCCTGGACGATCCGCGATCCGATCCTCGGCGGGCTCGCGCTCGCGACCGGCTGGGGCGTCTTTGCCGGGCTGA
>JBBDWW010000052.1:0-8330 GCA_040902645.1 Dongiaceae bacterium
GTCGTCGCTGACGGCGACGACGGGCTCGACGACTTGGTGCTACTACCCTTTGAAAACATAGCGACCTGCCTTCAGAAAGTTCATCGGGTTGAAGGGCGTGTCGTTAAAACGCACCTCGTAGTGAACGTGCGGACCCGTGCTGCGACCGGAACTGCCCAGCAATCCGATCTCATCGCGATAATCCACCGTCTGGCCGACTTCGACCCAGATTTCCTTGAGATGCGCATAACGCGTGGTAATACCGAGGCCGTGGTCGATCTCGACCAGGCGGCCATACTCGCCCTGCCATCCTGCGAAAATCACGATGCCGGGCGCCGTCGCCAGCACTTCGGCACCGACATTGCTCACCAGATCGAGCCCCTCATGCAGCGCCACGGTACCGTTGAACGGATCGGTGCGGCGGCCGAAGCCGCTGGTGGTGTAGTAATTGTCGAGCGGTGCGGTGATCGGCAGGCTGCGCATGACAAGCTGCAGCCGTTCGAGACGCGAAACCGCGCTGTCGAGATCGGCGACGCTCGCCATGACCAATTCGGCGGCCTCCGAGTTGTGGACCGCACTCGCGGAGATGAACGGGCCGCCTTTGCCGTCGAGCTCTTCGCCCGCGACTTCCAGGAGGCGCTCCACATCGAGCCCGGTCATGGTGACGATCTTTTCGACTTCCTCGACACCGCTGAGGGTCCGCTCGGCCAATTGCTGGGCGACGGTATGCTGCGAGGACTGGACCGCGGCGAGCCGCTGCTGCAGTTCGCCCAACTGGCGGCCCAGTTCCGATTTGATCGAAGCGAGATCGTTGCGCTCGTCCACAACCGAGGCGATCACCTGCTGCATCAAAGCAATCCGCTCGTCGCGATCGATATTGCCGTCGACGGCACCGGCGAGATCCTGTTCGAGCAGCGCGATGCGCCGGTTCAGATTCTCGGCCGTCAGCGCGTTCGAATCGCGCGCGACTTCGGCGATGGCGAGTTCGTCCTGGAGGCCGGCAATCTCGCGCTGGAGCAGTCCGTTCTGGCCGATCGCGCTCGCCAGTCTGGCTTCGAGATCCGAGAGATCGCCCTCAAGGTCGGCATTGGCTTCCTCGAGATCGCTTTCGGTATCGCGGGCCGCGGCGAGCTCTTCTTCGAGTGTCGCGATCTGGGCGCGCAGCGCACCGTTATAAGAGGCAATCATCCGCAGATCGGAGCGGAACATCGCCAGCTTGTGGCGCATCGCATCGGGATCGGGATGAACGGAGGCGTTGTCGTTCGCGAGAACGTCCGAGAGGCCGAGCAGGCCTCTGGCGTCATCGTCGAGATCGCCCGTCAGAACGTGAAACTGGTCGTAGGACCGCGCCACGTCTTCCAACAAACCTTCATAGGCAAGACGGGCGATTTCGACCTCGCTGTCTTTCTTCTGGAGAAAATAAGTGCTGATCAACAGGCTCGTCGAACTCGCGAGAAGCCATACGCCAAGGACGACGCCGACGCCTGTGGCAAATTTCTGGAGTCTGCTGGAGAAAGTGAGATAGCTGACGCGCCCGTTAGCCCGGATCAGAATTTCGCGCGACACGAACGTCCGCGCAGCCCACTCGTCGATTCCCGCTTTGATCCGTTCGTACGAGACTGGCATCGGGCCCCCAAATCAACGTCGTTTTCTTCGTTATTCCCGCGGCATTGTCGTTGCACAAAATACCGCAAGAAACGCCTCGCCTGCGCTGCGAGCGATCCTGCACAATATTTCGGCTTGAAACTGCCCTCCCGGAATGCCCCGGCGAACCGGAGCGCCCCTAGACCACAATATCGACCGTCTTGCGCGGCCGTTTCGTGATCGACCGTAGCGACCCGAATAGATCGATGCAAGCCGATTTTCCCGCCTCAAACTGCGTTACAGCAATGTGACGGAAATACCGGAAATCAACCACTATTTCGCCGCGGTGCGATGGAGAAATGACGATCGATATATTCGAGAATGTGATCGAGACTCTGCTCGACGGAAAGCTTGCGCGTATCGACGACGAGTTCAGCCGCTTCGGGTTCTTCGTAGGGTGCCGAAATTCCAGTGAACTCTAGAATCTCGCCACTGCGCGCGCGTTTATAGAGCCCCTTCGGGTCGCGCTGTTCGCAGGTCGCGACGTCGGCCTCGATATAGATTTCGTGGAAATTGCCCTTTGCGGCGTCGCGCGCGCGCTGACGATCTGCGCGATAGGGCGAGATGAACGCAGTAACCACGATCATGCCGGCATCGGCGAACAGAGCGGCAACTTCGCCGACGCGACGGATGTTTTCGGCCCGATCGTCGGGCGAAAAACCGAGATTTGCGTTGAGCCCATACCGCACATTATCGCCGTCGAGCACGTAAGCGTGATAGCCGCGACGGAACATTTCCTGTTCCAGCGCCATGCCGATGGTCGATTTGCCGGCGCCGGACAGCCCGGTCAGCCACAAAACGCCACCGCGATGCCCGTTGCGCATCGCGCGTGCCGGCGCCTCGATCCGATGTTCGACGCGGAAGATGTTGCTCGACCGCACCGTCATCGTGTCGCGCTGATCGGGATATCCTTCCATGTCGATCAGGCCGCCGGCGAGAATATTGACTCCGTCGGAAAGCGCGAACCGGCCGGTGCGCTGCAGCGTGCGGCCCTCATCGACCGCAAGCATCGCACGGCTGCGCAGAATGACGTCGGCGATGCCGTGGCGCGGAACCTCGTTCGATTCCTGCTGCGAAAGATCGTCGGCATCGTAGATGCGCTCGATCGCCTGCACCGTCACAGGCACTTCGCGCGTATTGAGCTTCAGGTGATAGTTTGCGTCGATCTGCAGCGGTTCGCGGCCGAGCCAGAACAGCCGGCCACGGAACACGTTGGTCTCGATCGGGCTGTCCTGTTCTCGGCTGGCGATTTCGCCGCGCTCGACGAAGATCTGCTCGTCGAGCGTAATGCCGACCGACTGGCCGGCGCGACCTTCGGTCATCGGCGCCTTCGAGTTCCAGATCTCGATCGACGCGACGCGCGCCGTCTTGTTGCTTGGCGAGAACAGCAGCCGGTCACCGACGTTGATTCGGCCGCTTTCGACCCGCCCCGCCAGAATTCGCCGGTCGTCGAACTTGTAGACGTCCTGCACCGGCATTCTGAGCGGCAGCTCGGTCGGACGCGGCGACGGTTTGAAGCTGTCGAGCGCCTCGACGACGGTCGGCCCCTCGTACCAGGGCATATCTTTCGAGCGGTTGACGATATTGTCGCCCTCGCGCGCCGACACCGGGATCACATAGTCCGGCGCGACGCCGACCTTGGCGAGAAAATCGATGTAGGTCTGGCGGATCTGCGCGAACCGGTCGGCGGAATAGCCGACCATGTCCATCTTGTTGACGACGACCGCGATCTGCCGGATGCCGAGCAGGTTCAGGAGATATCCGTGCAGGCGCGATTGCTGCTGCACGCCATGGCCGGCGTCGATCAGCATCAGCGCCGCCTCGGCGCTCGATGCGCCGGTGATCATGTTCTTGATGAATTCGCGATGCCCGGGGGCATCGATGATCACATAGTCGCGCTTCTGGGTCTTGAACCAGATCTGCGCAGTATCGATCGTGATCCCCTGGTCGCGCTCCGACTGGAACGCGTCCATCAGGAACGCCCATTCGAACGGCATGCCGCGCCGCTCGCACATCGCCTTGATCGCTTCAAGCTTGCCGTCCGGCAGCGAACCGGTGTCGTTGAACAGGCGGCCGACCAGGGTCGACTTGCCGTGATCGACATGGCCGACGATGACGATCCGGAGCTGTTCGCGCATGCCGCGCATGACGGGCGACTTCAGGACGGTGCTGACGGGAGACTGATTCATGGCGCTTACATATATCCCGCGGCACGCAGCCGTTCGAACGCGTCTTCGGTTTCGCGGTCCATTGCACGGCCGGCCCGCTCGGGCGCGGTGGTCGATTCGAGTTCGGCGATGATCTCGGCGATCGTCGTCGCCTCGCTGTCGATCGGCGCGGTGATGTCCTGGTCGCCGAGCGAGCGATACCGCTTGCCGGCCTTCGAGTAATAGAGATCGACCACCGGGATATCCTCGCGCTGGATGTAGCGCCAGATATCGAGCTCGGTCCAATGCAGCAGCGGATGCACCCGCAGATGCGTGCCGGGCGGCAGGTTGGTGTTGAAATGATCCCAGAACTCGGGCGGCTGGTCGCGGAAATCCCACGCGCCGGTATCGCCACGCGGGCTGAAATAGCGCTCCTTCGAGCGGACGCTCTCTTCGTCGCGCCGGATGCCGGCGATGATGCCGTTGAACTTGTGCTTGGCGAGCGCGTCGCGCAGGCCGAGCGTCTTACGCGCCGCCGACCGCGCCGCGGGCGGCAGCGACTGATCGACCGCTTCGATCGGTGGGCATTCCTCGCGAATGAAATTGAGCTCCCATTCCTTCACGTAGCGATCGCGGAAGGCATACATCTCGGGGAACTTCTTCTGGGTATCGATATGCATGGCCGGAAACGGCACGCGGCCGAAGAAGGCCTTGCGCGCCAGCCAGATCATCACGTTCGAATCCTTGCCCAGTGACCAGAGCATCGCGAGCCGGTCGATCCGGGCGAAAGCCTCGCGGAAGATGTAGACGCTCTGCGATTCGAGTTGCTCGAGATGGTCCATGTTTCTCGTGGGACAGTGCGACGTGAACAGGGTTGGCGGGGGCCGCCGGATCGGCCGGCCGCGATCGGCCGGGCGACGGTTGCCGGGCCTCGACAGGACCGGGGGACCCGGGCGTGTACCGCCTCAGCCAAGGGAAATCAACCGGTTTTCCTAGAGCTTGGCTGCCTCGCCCGCCTTGCCGGCCGATGCAGCCCGGGTGTTAGCCGCCGCCGCGGGGCGGACGGTCCGGGCGCTGCCATTCGAAGACCGCAATGACGCAGCCCGGCCCGGTCCAGGAATTGTGCCGAGTGCCGCCGTCGTAGCTCACGAAATCGCCGGCCCGGAAGACGCTGCCGTCCGAATCCGTCAGCTCGCCCTCGATGATCAGGAACTCTTCCATGCCCGGATGGTCGTGCGGAATCGTCGCCGCTCCCGGCGCCATCCGCATCAGATAGCAGCCCTGATTGGTCGCTGGATCGTAACTGATCGGCAGCCATTCCATTTCCGGCTGCGGCGGCCCCTCGAGATCGTATTCGAGAAAGGCCCGCTCCGCGCGGCGAATCACCTGCCGGCCCGGCAGGTTCCGATTTCCACGTTCGTCATCCATGTCCTGCACCTCCCTGCCGACCGCAGGGCATTATCGCGCGAACCGCCCGAAATGGCGCGCCACTTCGTTCCGGCGGCGTAACTTTCAGGCGGTTGGCTTCGAACATCTACAGAGCCGGTCATGCCGCGTCATTGCGGCGACCGCAACTTGTGCCCTGCCGGAAGCATGTGCCCTGCCGGTCGGGCGCAAGCTCCCGGAAACGGTACCGGGCGCGGACCGTCCCGCGGATTTTGCGGCAAGGGGAATTCCTCACGATAATCGCCCCGGCAAGCCAGGGCAGCGGAGATCGATCGCATCCCATGACGGACCGGACTGCCCCAGCGACCGCCGCGACCGCCCCGACCGACGGCCCTGGCTTTCCGGCGCTCGGCTTCGGTCTCGGCCTTCGCACCGAACATTACGCTGCGATCGATCGCGACCGGTCGAGCGAGATCGACTGGCTCGAGATCCTCTCGGAAAACTACATGGTGCCGGGCGGACGGCCGCTGCACTGGCTCGATCGCATCCGCGCTCATTATCCCGTGGTCATGCATGGCGTATCTCTGTCGATCGGCTCGACCGACCCGCTCGACGCGACCTATCTCGACCGGCTCGCCGAACTCGCGGCGCGTATCGAACCGGCCTGGATCTCGGATCATCTCTGCTGGACCGGCGTCGGCGGGATCAACATCCACGATCTGCTGCCGTTGCCCTATACCGAAGAGGCGCTCGACCATGTCGTCCGCCGCGTCGGCCATGTGCAGGAGCGGCTCGGCCGCCGCATCCTGCTCGAGAACGTCTCGACCTATGTCTCGTTTGCCGAATCCGCGGTTCCGGAATGGGAGTTCCTCGCCGAGGTCGCGCGCCGCGCCGATTGCCTGATCCTGCTCGACATCAACAACATCCATGTCAGCGGTTTCAATAACGGGTTCGACCCGGCGATCTATGTCGACAATATTCCGATCGACCGCGTGCAGCAGTTCCATCTCGCCGGCCATGACGATTGCGGCACGCATATCATCGATACGCACGATCATCCGGTCGTCGAACCGGTCTGGGATCTCTATGCGAGAGCCGTGCGCCGCTTCGGGCCGGTCTCGACGATGATCGAGCGCGACGACCGCATCCCGCCTCTGCCCGAGCTGCTGGCGGAGCTCGATCGGGCGCGGCAGATCGCCGACACCGTGCGGAGCGAACAAGGCGCTGCGGCATGACGTCGCTCGCACATCTGCAGCGCAATTTTGCCGATTTCCTGCGCGACCGGCCCAATAAAATCCGCGCGCAGGTCACCGGCGGACCGAATGCCGGTCTCGACACGTTACTCGGCATTTATCGCAACGCTTATACCGCGCGGCTGGTCGGGATCCTGCGGGACGAGTTCGCGAAGCTGCGCTCGCTGATCGGCGACCGTGAATTCGACCGGATCGCGCACGGATATCTCGCAGCGCATCCATCAAAATATTTCTCGGTGCGCTGGATCGGCATCGATCTCGCGGATTTTCTCACTGTTGCCGAACCATGGCGCGCGGATACGGCGCTGGCGCAGATCGCGCGCATTGAATGGGCGCAGACGATGGCGTTTGACGCGGCGGACCGGCCGCTGGTCCTGCGCGCAGACCTCACGACCATCCCGCCGACCGGATGGCCGGGCCTCATCCTGACGCTGCATCCATCGGTGCAGATTCTGTCCGTGTCGCCCGACATTTTTGCGATCTGGAACCGCCTCGCGCAGGGCGAAGAGGCGGGCGCGAAACCGGCAGCCATCGCGCCTGAGGCGCCGCATCTGGTCTGGCGCATCGGCCTCGATGTGAAGCTGCGCCCGGCCGAACCCGACGAGGCGGACGCGCTCGATGCGGTGGCCGCGGGCCTAACCTTTGCCGATATCTGCGAACGTCTGTCGGATCATGTCGGTGCCGACCGGGCGGCATTCCGTGCGGCCGAATTGCTCGAGCGCTGGGTCTCGATGGAGATGATCGGACGCATCGAATTTTCTCCCGATATGTCGAGCTGAGCGGCGAATGGCCGGTATGTGCCGGGTACCGTTGCTGCTGGCGCTGGTTGCGGCCGCCTTTCTCGCACAGCCGGCCGGCGCGAGCGCTGCCGAGTGCCGCTACGACGTCGCGCTCAGCGACGATATCGCCACCGATCTCGCCGTCACGATCGCGTGCGACGGCGGATTGCCGGATGCATTCGTCATGCGGAACAGAGCCGGTGCCGCCTGGGTCGGCGCGATGACCCTGGCCGATGGCGGCAGCATCGCCGCCGACGCGGCGCGCTGGGCCATCCCGACCGACAATCGCGCCAGCAGCATCGCCTACAATGTGCCATTGCGCGACATGGCCGCCGCCAACGGCCGTTACGACATCGCGCTCGAATCCGGCGGATCGGTCCTGGCCTCGCCCGATGCCTGGCTCGCGGTGCCGGAACCGGCGGCCGATTGGACGCTGGCGATCGCGTTCGATTTGCCGGAGGGCAGCGATATCGCGACGTCACTGCCGAAATCCCATGGCCGCCATTATGTTGCCGCGCGTTCGATTTCGCGGATCGGCCCGGTCGTGTTCGGTCGGTTTCATCGCGCATCGTTGCCGATGCCGGCGCCGAACGCACTCGATCGCGGCGACGGTGCGTTGACTGCCATCGATCTTGTCATGCTCGACGGGATCGACGATGCCGACGCGACGGACTGGGCCACATGGGTCGACCGGTCCGGCCGCGCGGTTGCAGAGTTCTGGCGCGGCTTTCCGGTCGAACGGCCGCTGGTCGTGCTGGTGCCGGTCGGGGGCGTGGGCGTGCCCTACGGTCGCGTGGTTTCGGTCGGCGGCCTGACGACGATGATTCTCGTCGGCAAGGATACGCCCGCGGCTGCACTCTATCAGGACTGGGTCCTGATCCACGAATTCCTGCATCTCGGGTCGCCTTATGTGCGCGACAGCGGCGCGTGGCTGAACGAAGGAATTGCAACGCTGTATGAGCCGGTGGTGCGCGCCCGCGCCGGCTGGAAGACACGCGACGAGATCTGGCGCGAATGGATCGAGTGGATGCCGAACGGACGGCGGGCGCTCGGGCCGGTCGGTCTCGCAGGGGCGTCGGGCGGCGGCGTCTATTGGGGCGGCGCGCTCTTTCTGCTGCTGGCCGAGATCGAGGTGCGCGAGC
>JBBDWW010000053.1:0-1276 GCA_040902645.1 Dongiaceae bacterium
CGCCACAATCCGCTTGCATTTCCTAGGGTTTGCGGCGATATGCGAGACCGTGCAATGGCGTGGGACGAGAGGGTCCGATTTTGGCGTTTGCGACCATGAGCGAGGCTGGAACCCATAAGGGCAAGACCCGCGCCGCGACCGGCGCCAGGGCGGCTGTTGGCCGCGCTGTGGGTGGCGATGCCGGCACGCTGGTCATCGCCTGCGGGGCGCTGGCGCGCGAGATCGTCGATCTGATCGCCGCCTACGGATTCGATCGCCTCGCGGTCACCTGCCTGCCGGCGATCTGGCACAACACGCCCGACAAAATTCCCGAGGGCGTGCGCATGAAAATTCGTGCCGCGCGCGGACAGTATGGTCGCATCCTCGTCGCCTATGGCGATTGCGGCACCGGCGGCTTGCTCGATCGCGTGCTCGAAGAAGAAGGCGTTGCGCGGATTGACGGCCCGCATTGCTATCAGTTCTTCATGGGCACCGCCGACTTTACGGCGTTGGCCGATGCGGAGCCCGGCTGTTTCTTTCTCACCGACTATCTCGCGCGCCATTTCGACCGGCTGATCATCGAAGGGCTCGGGCTCGATCGTCATCCCGAACTGCGCGACGATTATTTCGGCAACTACACCAAGCTGGTTTATCTCGCGCAGATCGAAGACGCGGCGCTCGAAGCGATTGCCGAACGCGCGGCGGCCCGGCTCGGTCTTGAATACGAACATCGCCGCACCGGCTATGGCGAACTCGGCGATTTCATCAAGGATGCGGCGCGCGACATCGACGCCCCTGCAAAGAGGAACGGCTGATGGGGCAGATCACGATCGTCTACTGGCGCGATATTCCAGCGCAGGTCATCGCCAAGAAAGGCCGCGAGACGGCGAAGCGCCATCTCGGCGAACGCTTCGAACAGGCGATCGACCGCGCCGCCATGCGCGCGCATCTGCGCGACACCGACGGTTATCTCGCCGAATGGCGCCGTTCTGCACCGCAGGAATGCGGCGACGATCTGGAAGCAGCGGCAATCGCGCTCTCGGAACAGCTCATCGCCGAGTTCGACGACGAACGGCTGAAGGCTTTGGTGATGGCCGGCGGCAAGATCGAAAATGCAACCGCCGACGGCGCCAAAGGGGACAAAGAATGACCGCGCTGAAATCGGCCGGTCGGCTCGAAGCGACGCTGCGCGCCGGGCATTTCGCGCTGACCGCGGAAACGACGCCACCCGATTCGGCGGGTGCCGACGCGGTGCTGCGCAAGGCCGGCTGCCTCAAGGGGCTGGCCGATGCGGTCA
>JBBDWW010000054.1:0-1266 GCA_040902645.1 Dongiaceae bacterium
CTCGAAAGCCTGAAGCAGATCATCGCCCGCGAGGGGAAGGGCAAGGGCCGGATCAACCTCGTGCTCGAACTCGACGGGGCCCGCGAGGTCGAAATGGCGCTGCCCGGGGGCTGGGCGGTCTCGCCGGCCGGCCGGGCCGCGATCAAGGCGATCCCGGGGGTCGTCGACGTGCAGGAAATCTAAGGCCCGGGCCTGCCCCGGCCGGGTTTCCGGGCGTGAGGGCCGGCTGAGCGACTTGGGGCCTTGCCGGCTGCCCCCGGGAGCTTGATGCGGCAGCCCCCATGCCCTAAATACCGGCCTCCAAACCCTCACACGGGGTCGCGGACGGCGGGGAGACATCCCGCGCGCCCGCTCCGGTGTCCGGCTTCGGCCGGACGACAGCCCCGTGGCGGACCAACCGGAAAAGGATCCGACCCATGGCAATGCCAAGCTTCAGCATGCGCCAGCTTCTCGAAGCTGGTGTTCATTTCGGCCACCATACCCGTCGCTGGAACCCGAAGATGTCTCCGTACATTTTCGGCGTTCGCAACAATGTCCATATTCTCGACCTCGAACAGACCGTCCCGATGCTGCATCGGGCCTTGCAGGCCGCGCGCGATGTCGTCGCCGGCGGCGGCCGGGTGCTGTTCGTTGCGACCAAGCGCCAGGCCAGCGAGAAACTTGCGGAATCCGCCAAGCGCTGCGGTCAGTATTACGTCAACCATCGCTGGCTCGGCGGCATGCTGACCAACTGGAAGACGATCTCGAATTCGATCAAGCGGCTGCGCGACCTCGACGAGCAGCTCGATACAGGTCTCGGCGGTTTGACCAAGAAGGAGCTGCTGCAGCTCACCCGTGAGCGCGACAAGCTCGAGCGCGCGCTCGGCGGGATCAAGGAAATGGGCGGCCGCCCCGATATCCTGTTCGTGATCGACACGAACAAGGAAAACATCGCCGTCGCCGAAGCCGCGAAACTGGGTATTCCGGTGATCGCGGTGGTCGACAGCAACTCCGATCCGGAAGGCATCACCTTTCCGATCCCGGGCAATGACGACGCGCTGCGCGCGATCGCGACGTATCTCGATCTGGTGGCCGATGCGGTACTCGACGGGTTGCAGCAGGAGATGATTGCATCGGGCGTCGATGTCGGCGAGCAGGCCGACGCCCCGATCGAACGTCTGCCCGAAGCCGACGCTGCCATCGCAGGCGATGCCGCAGCCGGCGCCAGCCCGACCGGCGAAGCGGCCGCGACGGCCTGACCTCCGTATCCGATCCGGCGCGCGCGGG
>JBBDWW010000055.1:0-1266 GCA_040902645.1 Dongiaceae bacterium
CGCAGGCGGTCGAACGGCTCAAGCATTTCGTCAGTCGCGGCGCGTTCGACATCGAGGGCTTCGGTGCCAAGCACATCCAGGCCTTCTGGGAAGACGAACTGGTCCAGTCGCCGGCCGATATCTTCCGCCTGCACAAAAGGCGCGACGAGATCGAAGAGCGCGAAGGCTGGGGCAAACAGTCGGTCGAGAAGCTGCTGGCGGCGATTGAACAGCGTAGCAATGTCGCGCTCGACCGGTTCATCTATGCGCTCGGCATCCGTCAGGTCGGTGAGGCGACCGCGAAATTGCTGGCGCGCAATTACCAGTCGTTGAAGGCGCTGCGCGCCGCGATGAAGGAGGCGCAGGACGAAGAGAGCGAGGCGTTCCGCGAGCTCGACAATATCGAGGGCATCGGCCCGTCGATGGCCGCCGACATCGTCGGCTTCTTCGGCGAGCCGCATAACCTCGAGGCGCTCGACGATCTGACGTCGGAGATCGAGGTCGAGGATGCGAAGCTGCCGACGGTGAGTGGATCGAAAGTCGCGGGCAAGACGGTCGTCTTTACCGGGTCGCTGGAGACGATGACGCGCGACGAGGCGAAGGTGCGCGCCGAAACACTCGGTGCGAAGGTCGCCGGTAAGGTCTCGAAGAAGACCGATTATCTGGTGGTCGGCGCCGATGCCGGATCGAAGGCGAAGAAGGCAGCCGAACTCGGCGTCACAACGCTCACCGAACAGGAATGGCTCACGCTGATCGGCGGCTGATCCCTAACGCGCCATCGGGCGTGTCGCGGCTGCGAGCCACTCAGCGGTTTCCGCATCGACAACCGGCGTCACCGCCTCGCGCACCCGCGCGTGATAGGAATCGACCCACGCCATTTCGGCAACCGTGAGCAAGGCCGGTTCGATCAGATCTCGGTCGAGCGGCACCAAAGTCAGCGTTTCGAAGCCGAGCATCTTGCGCTCTTCGACGACCCCGGCAGCGGCCGGCGATTCCACCACCTCGACCAGATTCTCGATGCGGATGCCGTAGGCGCCGGTCTTGTAGTAGCCGGGTTCGTTCGAGATCACCATGCCCGGGCGCAGCGCCACCTGGTTCGGCACTTTCGAGATCCGCTGCGGCCCGTCATGCACGCCGAGATAACTGCCGACGCCGTGGCCGGTGCCGTGATCGTAATCGAGGCCGAGCTGCCAGAGTGGTGCTCGCGCCAGCGTATCGAGCTGGCTGCCGCTGGTCCCTTGGGGAAAGCGTACGCTCGCGATCGCGATATGGCCCTTTACTACGCGG
>JBBDWW010000056.1:0-8183 GCA_040902645.1 Dongiaceae bacterium
GCACGCTGCGCTTCCGCGATCACATGGAGCGCGAGCGTGGTCTTGCCGGAGCTTTCCGGACCGTAGATTTCGACGACACGACCGCGCGGCAGGCCGCCGATACCGAGCGCGATATCGAGCCCGAGCGAGCCGGTCGGCACGATTTCGGTCTCGACCGCGATTTCGCGCTGGCCAAGGCGCATGATCGAGCCCTTGCCGAAGGCACGCTCGATCTGGCTCAGCGCCGCATCCAGAGCCTTTGATCTGTCCATCGCCTGCCGGTTTTCCTTTTCGACGAGCTTGAGCGCCGGGTTACTGGCCATCGCACGTGCCTCCTTATTTCACAGGCGCCCCGAGAGGCGCAATGAAGGCTAGTGTACCGATTTTGTTCTCGTGCGCAAGCGGAACCTGTACGAAAAGAGAACATCGGCCGGCCGGCTTTTAAATATCGGAAAATAAATGAGAAAATTACGCGGCCAATCGCCCGTCTTCAATCGGCGATTGAAATTTCGGGACAAATTTTCGCGCTGCTCGCGCAACCGTGAACGGGCGCAAAATCCGCCCTGCGGCGTCCCGAATCAGCCCTGTCCGCGAGGCTGATGGCCAATGCCCGTTCAGTCGTCGCGGCGGGTCCGCTCGAGCCGTTCATGGCGTTCCTGCGCCTCGAGGCTGAGCGTGGCGATCGGGCGTGCCTCCAGCCGCTTCAGGCTGATCGGCTCGCTGGTTTCCTCGCAGAAGCCATAGGAGCCGTCCTCGATTCGTTCGAGCGCCGCGTCGATCTTCGAGATTAGTTTGCGCTCCCGATCACGGGTGCGCAGTTCGAGCGAGCGATCGGTCTCGAGCGAGGCGCGGTCGGTGATGTCCGGCTCGGCCAGGCTCTCTTCCTGGAGATGCTGCAAGGTTTCCGACGATTCGCGCACCAGCTCTTCCCGCCACGCCAGAAGCTTCTGGCGGAAATACTCGCGCTGCATCGGATTCATGAACGGCTCATCGTCCTGGGGACGATAATCGGGGGGCAACAACGGCCGCATGTCGTGGGTTCTGCGCTTGTCCTTGACGGTACCGAGATCCATTCGAAGTCCCCTTGGAAAGGCGGCGCGAGTATAGGGAAATCGCTTTGCGCTGCAAGCCTCTCTCTCGCCCGCCCGATCCCGGCCATCTCCATGAATTTCCTTGACAATATTGCAGGCCGGCGGCGCGAGCCGAGTCCGGCCTGCACGACCGGCGCGCGCGGCCGGCCGGCGCGGCCTCCGGATCTGCCTCGCTGCCGGCTCGCTGCCAGCCGGCCGGCAGAGCCGAATCGGCGCCCCGCTTCGGCGGTCGGCGACCCCTTCTGGGGGAGCGTGTTTCCCGATAGGATCGGCGCCGAAACCCCGATGATTTTCTCGCGGACCACACCGTGACAGGGCTGGAACTCGTTCCCGGCGGCTGGGTCCGCCATCCGCAGCGGCCCGATGGGGGCCGCGGCCAGATCCAGTCGGTCGTGGGCGCCCGCATCACGGTCAATTTCGAACATGCCGGCAAGCTTCTGATCGACAGCCGCACGGTCTTGCTGGAGCCGTTCGATCCCGACGCGGAACCGTAAACCAGAACGCGCCGTTCGCCGGCCAACCTCGACACAGGTGAGGACGAGATGGGGATTAGTCTGAGAAGCCGGTTGCGGCCATGGCTGATCGCGAGTGCGATCGGCGTGGTGCTCGCCGGCGCAACGATCGCGACGTCGATGGCACAGGAGGCGCGGCCCTGCGCCGGCAACAAATCCTGCAATGCCGCCACCGGCGCTGTCGGCGTCGCGCTGCCGACGAAAGATGCCGGCACGGTTGAGACCGATAGCAGCGGCGCGACCGACGATGCGGCGTCCGATGCAGGTTCCAAGGACGATTCATCCGGCGGCGGCACGACCGAGGACGCAAGCACCGCGACAACGGCACCGAGCAAATCGACCAGTTCGACGACCGAGGCGACGGACGATGGCGCGGCCTCATCCGTCGCGAAGGACGACGAGGCCGCCGCCGGCGAAGCCTGTTCGGATGTTCCCGGCATCGACGGCACGATCCGCTGCTATTGCGAGATGAACGGGCTCGAAGGCGGGATCTGGGGCACGCATCTCTACACGATCGATTCGACGATCTGCCTCGCCGCGGTTCATGCCGGCGCGCTGCAGCCGATCCTGCAGGCGGGCGGCGGCACGGTCTATGCCGGCACGGTCGAACTGCGCGGCGCCCCGGGCTGCCCGTCTTATCCGGCCAGCACGGCCAACGGCGTTACATCTTGGAGCTATTCCGGCATGTGGCAGGCGAGCTTCTATTTTCCTGCCGTGCAGAACGGCGTGTGCGATCCGGCGAACCCGCCGGCACCGGGCACCTGGTACTGCCCGCCCGTCTTGACCGAAGGCGTCGACGATCTCGCCTGTCATTGCACACCCGATACTTTCGAGACCGGCACGATCTGGGGCACGGACATCTATACGAGCGATTCGCAGATCTGCCGTTCGGCCTTGCATGCCGGCGTGGTCGGTCCGGAGGGCGGCGGCGTTCATGTCGTGCGGCTCGGCGGCCAGGCATCCTACGAAGCCAGCAGCCGCAACGGCGTCGACAGTTTCAGTTACGATTCCTGGGAGACGTCGATCGGATTTGAGTGACGTCGATCGACGACACGCCTTGGGTACGATGCGCCAGTCTTTTAATTCGGAAAGCGAATTACCTTGCCATGAAATAGCAGCCCGGCGATTCAGGAAATGACTTCAATTATCGGCCGCTCAACAATAGCTGCATGATCAGGATTCTCAGCCGGTGCCACATGGTAAAAAAGCCCACTAAGGATTTTGGATACATTGCCTTTGGAAAGGACGGAACCGTTCGAAAAGAGATGCGTCGCCTGCCCGATAATAAAGCAGATCAAGAGCTGAGAATTGCAGGTGAATTCGCGTCAATGCTCGCAACGGATAACCTTGGACGGTATGAGGTCGTGCCGCTGCCAGAGAATGATCATGATTTTGTACTTCGCTGCATCGAAACCTCTGATGCGATAGTCGTTCAGCTAACAGAGGTCGTGTCACGAGACTATTTGGTTCCGTTAACGGAGAATCAATATAGGAATGGCGATCCCAACTTCGACGAATACGTACTTGAGGGAGAGATATACGGTGTCGATCGTCAAAGGAAAGATTTGGTCCTCGTTGAGAAAATAAAAGCCAAAATCGCCAAATGCTATCAGAAAACTGACGGGTCGTTGTGGCTTGTGATCTGGTCATTGAATGCTGATTTTGAGTTTGTATTTTTTAGCAGCGGAAAACAGCAGAGGTCGCCCGCAATCATCGCCGCTGAGAAATACATCGAGGACTTCGGTATTGGTCCGTTCGACAGCGTCTGGTTTTTCAATCCGCTATTCAGGCCATATCAACTTCTGTCGAAGTAGCCATGAATGGCCGGCATTCATCATACAAAGCGATGCGGTTGCAGAGGGGATCGTATGGGGTATCGCGAGCATGGGAGCCAACTTGAAGAAAAAGCGCCGGCTCGTGAGAGCCCCCCCCCCCCCCCCCCCCCCGCTTCGATGTAGTCCGATGAATTTCGCGCCGATCAGGCCTGCGCGCCCGACCCTTGCGAGCCCGAATTGCGACCGGTGCGGTCGGCCATGAACTGGTCGAACTCCGCCTTGTCCTTCGCCTGACGCAGCCGATCGAGGAACGAGCGGAAATCCTTCTGCTCCTCTTCGAGGCGGCGCAGCGTTTCTTCGCGATACTCGTCGAAGGCGGCATTGCCGCTCGTATCCGAACGGGCACCGCAGGCGCCGTACCAGCGGCCGCGTGCCTTGCCCATGTCGCCGTTACCAAAACCAGTGAGGCCAAAATGCTTCCAGTTTCCCATGCGTCCGCTCCAGATGAGGTAAGCCAGTACTGCCAGACCGGCGGGCCAGAACAGGATGAAGGCCACCAGTGTCACGCCGATCCAGGCCGGTTTTCCGAGGTCGTCGAGCTTTGCCGTGATGTCCGCCATGATCCGCGTCCATGTGAATGTTAATGACATTTACATAGCTAAGGGAAGCACCGACGCCTGTCAAGCGCGGTGGTGGAATAAATCGATCGTCGCCAACCGGATTCAAGACGCACCAGGAAAAACCGCACGGGCGCGGTCGCCTGGGAGGAGAGGGTCGCCCAACAGCACCCCTCGCAGCGCTACTTCAGCAACAGACTCCAGAACGCGAACAGCGGCGGCGCATCCGACCAATGGAAGCGAAAGCGCGACCTTGTGTTCGAGCGAGCAAATCGCCTTTGCGAAGGTTGCAGAGAGCCACCTGCCACTGAAGTGCACCATTTGACCTATGACAGCGTGTTCGACGAGTTCCTATTCAATCTCGTGGCGCTGTGCGATGCCTGTCATGCAAAGTGTCACCCGGAGCCCCAACACAATTCTGAGGCCGAGGAATAGCTGTCATCGGCTTTCGGCCGGAGCGTCGAGTGTGCGCTCCGGCGTGCCAACTAGGAAGAATGGAGAGCGCCGTTATGGATGATCACGAGTTAGAGGATCGGTTATCAGTAACGTTCCGCGCGTTCAAGCCTGTTGTTCAAGCGACGTTCGTCGCAAACGGTTTGGCTGCCATATCACTCCTGACAACCGCCGGACTTCTGATGGACAAGCCCGGATCAGTTGACCAACTCACGTTGGTGGGAATTATCGCGGGACTACAGATGTTCGGCATTGGCGTGCTCTCAAACGTGTTCGGGATGCTAGCATTCGCCTTGGCAGCCGGCCGACGCTTCGAATCGAATCCTTGGTGGCGGCATTGTTACGCGTTGCTAGCAGGCGCCGGCATGATCCTGTTCATCTGGTCGGCTGTATCGTTCTGGATTGGAATCCAGTATGTGACACACGGCTTTTGGTCTCGATTCGACCCGAATCGGGACTTCTCGATCTGGCCATTTTGAGTTCCCGCCGTCGCCCTACGCCGGCCTTCGGCGCACAATAACTCCGTCCAGCTAACGATATTTTTAACGAGTCAAAAGCGCGGTGGTGGAATAAATCGATCGCGCTCGCCCGGATTCAAGACGCACCAGGAAAAACCGCCGCCGTCCGCGGCTGTCCCGGTTCCGCCGAGGCAACCTTTACCGCGCTACTTCAACAGCAGGCACCAGAACGCGAACAACGGCGCCGAGTCCGATTTCATGGCATGGACGGCATTCGGTTCGTTGAAAACCGTTCCGCCGATCCCCAGTTCGATCCACGGACCATCGTTCTTGCACCAGGCGCCCGGCGTCATGGCCAAATACACTTCCGGCGGCGGATGGTGATGATCGGGATAGCGGACGTTCGGTGCCAGCAGGCTGATGCCGATCTCCGCGTCATCCCGATCTTCGAGTCCGCCCGGTCCGACGATAAAGGCATGACCATCGGTGAATGTCGCTGGATCGTCGCTAGAGCCCATCCGGCTCCACCAGTTCAGGTCCGAAGCCAGTTCCGCAACCGTCGTCGCCAGCTGCGACAGATCGCCCCTGTCCTTTCGCGTGTCCTTCCGCGAAATATCGAGTGCGGTCGCCAGCATCTCCGGCGCCACAAGCGCCTTGATGTCTGATGCCGGATTTGTCGGCCTGGGATTCTTCAGCGCATCGAATATGCCGCGCGCGATCGGCCACCCGTCGGTATCGGGCGCCAATCTCTCGAAGAGGGCCCGGTCCAACACACTGATCAGCGTTTCAATCCTTGGATCTCTCATTGTCATTCGCCCATGGCGCCTTCAGGCGGTCTTGGTGAACAGCAAGGTCACTCTACAGAATATCGACGTCGCCGGTCATCCTGCGCCGTCAGCGGCCCTGCGTGCCGAGGCCCAGCCCCTGCAGGTAAATCAGCACCGCAGCCTCGAGCAGCTCCTCCGGTGACATCGGCAATTTGCGCCGCGCCGCATCGCCGCGACCGAACAAGGACGCGATGCCGTGCGCCAGCGACCAGATATGGAGCGCCACCATCGATGCCGGTGGCCGCCCCGCTTTCGGCAGCATTTCGCACAAAGCTTCCGATGCGGTACGCAGGATCGCGAATGCCTGGTCACCCGCCTCGCGCAATTCGGGATTGGTGTCGGGCGGAATCGCCGCCTCGAACATGGCCGAGTAGTAAGCGGGTTCGGTGCGCGCAAAGGCCAGAAACGCCTTGCCGAGATTGTTGAATGCGGTGAGCGTATCCGGCCTTCCGTCGTTCCAGGCATTCCTGAGAAATGCGTGGAAGCGCTCGAAGCCCTGCCGCGCGACATCGGCCATGAGCGCATCGCGATCGCGAAAATGCCGATAGGGCGCTGCGGGGCTGACCCCGGCCGAACGCGCTGCTTCGGCGAAGGTGAAACCGGCCGCACCCTTCTCGCCGATCAGATCGAGCGCCGCCTTGATCAGCGCCTCGCGCAGATTGCCGTGGTGATAGCCGCGCCGCCCGGCGCCATCCTCCTCGGATCCGCCGCCCTTGCCCCCGTCCTTGTCGCGCCAGCCCATGTGAATAGCTCTTACATGAACGAGGCCGGCACCGCCATGGCAGCGCATCATCGCGAATCACAGGAGCGCGGGAACCGGTCAGCCGCCGGTTGGACAATTCCGGGCGAGAACATCCTCGAGAACGGGGCGCCAACGTGTCGCCTGCCCTGCTTTGTCATGGAGCGCCAGATGCTCAAGCAACGCCTCGATGCTGTTCAGAGGCCTGCCATGGCGTTCGCTCGGCGCCGGCACGAACCGCGACGTTGGCTTATCGAGTTGCAGGGCTCGCCCGCATTGCGGCAGCCCCGCCTGCACGATGTCGCGATCCAGCTCTTCGCTCGCCCGGCGGATCTCGTCGAACACGACGCGGCCCGGCCCGGTGAACTCGCCGACCGATTCCAGCACCTCGATCGCGATCCGGATGCGATAGATTTGGCGGATGACGAAATCGAGCGCATAGGCTTCGTCCTCGCCCTGCAGCACGCCGTCGCGCCAGATGTCGAACATGAATCGGGTGACCGGAATGAACACGGCGATCGCATGGAGAAAGTAGTCGATGGCACCGCCGCGCGGCATGTAAGCATTGCGGAAGCCGGCGTGCCAATCCCGCCTCGAACCGCGGTCAGTCGCTAACCACGATCGCGCCTTCGGCGATAAGTCTGCCGCGGCGCTTGCGGTCGACGGCGAAGGGCGCCATGCGCGGGTCGATCTCGCCGGTGAGGATCGCTTTGGCCAGCAGGTCGCCGGCCGCGGGCGCCCCCATGATGCCGTAACTCCAGCCGGCGCTGATCCAAAGATCGCGGCAATCGGGATGCGGCCCGAGCAGCGGCCCGAAATCGGCCGAGGCATGGAGCAGCCCCGCCCATTGCCGCAGGATCCGAAGGCTCGCGAGGATCGGCATGGTTTCGACCAGATGCCGGGCATAAGCGGCCAGCACCGGCATGTCCGAGCGCAGCGTCGCCCCGAGCATGTCGCCCGCCACTTCGCATCCGCCGACGATTTCGCCGCGGCCGGTCTGATGCACATAGACGCTGCGATCGAGCAAAGCGAGCGCGGGGCCGAGGACCGGACGCAGCGGCTCGGTCGCGCAGGCCTCGATGCGCCAGGCGCGCCCTTCCAGTTCGACACCCGCCATCGCAGCGACCTCGCTGCTGTGGCCGCCCGCCGCGATCACGACAGCATCCGCGTCGATACGCGCGTCGCCGATGCGGATACCGGTCACGCGATCGCCACTGCGCTCGATGCCGGTCACCGCCGTCTGATAGCGAAGATCGACGCCGCGTTCGAGGCATGCGGCGCGCAAACCCTTCATCACGGCGTGATGCGGCGCCATGCCGCCATCGTCGAAAATATAGGCATGCGTCACGCGGCTGCGATCGAAGAGCGGCACGAGCCGCGCGAACTCGTCGATCGTGAGCGGGCGCGAGGCCACATCCATCGCACGATGCATCGCCAGCGATTCCTCGCCGATGGCGGCGGTACGATCACTCTCGGCAATAACGACATAGCCGCGGCGTGTGAACATCACATTGTGCCCGAGCCGTTTCGACAGCCCGAGCCAGAGCCGGTGCGAAAAACTGAAGAGGCCGGTCCATTCGCGCGACGAGAAACCGGCGCGAACCATCGTGCCGTTGCGACCCGACGCCCCGCTTTGCCAGTATCCGGCATCGACCACGACAATTCCGCGCTGGCCGCGCTCGGCGAGGCAGAAGGCCAGCATCAGCCCCTGAATGCCGCCGCCGACGATGGC
>JBBDWW010000057.1:0-4250 GCA_040902645.1 Dongiaceae bacterium
GTTTCAGTATCTTGACGGGGCGGCTCTTTGATACCAGATACGATCATGAGCGGCGCCGTAACCGGGCCGCTGCCGGGTTCGCGGGCGTGCCGAAGGGTCGGGCGTCGGGAGCGGAACCGGGACAAGGGCTCGCTTTTTGGAAGGAGGGGCCGACGTCATGAACCGTGTCAGCCTGTTCAATCACCCGCTGCTGTTAGGCTTCGATCAGCTCGAACGCGCGCTCGACCGCATCAGCAAGCAGGGCGACAACTATCCACCCTATAATATCGAAGAGCAGGGCGAGGGCCGATTGCTCATTACGCTCGCGGTCGCCGGCTTTGCCATCGACGATCTCGAGATCCGTCAGGAAGACAATCAGCTCGTGATCCGCGGCAAGCAGAACGACGACGCGAACGGCCGTGCGTATATTTATCGCGGGATTGCCGCGCGGCAGTTCCAGAAGGCATTTCTGCTGGCCGAAGGCGTCGAGGTTGCGGGCGCTGCCCTCGAGAATGGCCTGCTGCATATCGATCTGAACCAGCGGCCGGTCACCAGCCCGGAACGGCGAATCGAAATCCGCCGGTCCGGCGTGCATGCGTGAACAAGGAGAGTGAAATGGACGAAGCGACCAAATCGGGGCTCGAGAAGCTGCAGCCGATGACGCGGCCGGAATTTTCCGAGCTCGGCGTCGGGCATCTCGCTTACGTGCGGGCGATCCAGTTCAACGGCATGCCGGCCTTTGCGATTTATTCGGCCTCCGGCCAGCAGCTCGCCGTGGTACCCACGCGCGATGCGGCGATCGGCCTCGTGCGCCAGCACGATATGGAACCGGCCAGCCTCCACTAAGCGCCGGCATTTAGTGCCGGCCTTCAATGCATGCCGCCCCGGGAACTGCCCGCGGGCGGCATCGCATTTTCCGATCAGTCCTTGCTTTCCGAAAAGCTGCGATAGTCGTCGACGAGACCCGCGAGCGCCGTCTCATAGATGCGCTTCCCGGCCTCGATCGATGCGCGTTCGGGGTTGGAACCCATCCGCCCGTCGGGAAAGCGCCGCCGGAAATCGTCGGCCTCGTAGATCGAACCTTCCGGTGCGCGCCCCTCGAAGCGGATATCGCGCCGCGCCTCGTCGGGATAGGCGTACCAGGTGAGCGACACTTCCGAGCAGGTCGCGTGTGAGCCTTCGTCGGCGCCGAACAATTCGCTGCTCAATCCCCGGATCCCCGGTGCGTCCCACCAGTTGCGCAGCTTGCAGCGCAGGCCCGGCCGGTTGGTCGCTGCCGTGCCGAGACTCGATTCGGCATAGAGCTCCGAGAACGCCGCCTGCAGCGTCGCGATATTGCCGCCATGGCCATTCAGGAAATAGAACCGGTCGAAACCGTGCCGCGCCAGCGAGTTCAGCCAGTCCAGCACCATCGCGATCATCGTCGATGGACGCAGCGTCACCGATCCGGGAAAACCCAGATGATGCTGTGCCATGCCGACCGACATTGTCGGCGCGATCAGCGCGCCGGTCTTTTCGCTGAGGCCCTTCGCGAGGATTTCAGGGCACAGCGCGTCGGTCCCGATGAAGCCGTTGGGGCCGTGCTGCTCGGTCGAACCGACCGGAATGACAATCGCGCTCGAGCGCTTGAGATAGGCCTCGACATCGGGCCAGGTGGAAAGCTGCAGACGCATCGTATGAGCTGAGGGTCCGCCTGCGGAACGATCAGGCGGCGTGGCTTTGCGCGGCCGAAGTCAGCACGGCGTAGAGCGCATCGGACGTGTCGCTGCCGCGCAGTTTTTCGCAGATCGTGCGATCGCGCAGCAACCGCGAGACGCGGGCCAGCGCCTTCAGATGATCGGCGCCTGCGGTTTCGGGCGCGAGCAGCAGGAACAGCAGGTCCACCGGCTGGTCGTCGACCGCGTCGAAATCGACCGGCGTTTCGAGCCGCGCAAACAGCCCATAGATCGATTCGAGACCGGCAAATCGCCCATGCGGAATGGCGATGCCGTTGCCCACGCCCGTCGTGCCGAGCCGCTCGCGCTCGATCAGTACGTCGAACACATTGCGCTCATGTAGTCCGGTATCCACCGCCGCACGCCGGGCAAGCTCCTGCAACACCTGCTTCTTGCTGGTGGCCTTGAGCCCTGCAATGGCACGCGACGGGGTGATCAGGTCTTCGATTTCCATAGTTGCTCCGTTGCGGGGGTCATGCGCGCGCAGCCGTCAAAGCAGCGCGCCCGCCTTCCCCTTGTCAGCTCGTTCGTTCGGTCGCGGCGCCGCTCATGGCGTCGGCGCGCGTTGACGCGATCCGCATGGCAGGCGGCGTCGCCGATATCAGGCCGAAGAGGGCCGCATAATTTCGTTCGATATGCGTGCGCAAAGCGTCGCCGATATGAAGCTTACCGTTAACGTCGATCTGCATGAAATCCGTTTAGCGCGTGGCCGTTTGCTGTATCCCGCCTCATCAAATTCGGGGCCGGCGATCGCGAGGCGCGGACCATAAGAAGACCCCCCTACCCTGTCAAGCTTGACGGCCCCCGATTCTGTCGCCTCAGGCGCGCTTGCGGATACTCCGGGGGCGACCTTTGCCGGTCTCACGGCGACGTCGGGAGGCGGTCGGAATATTCAACGATTCCCGGTATTTGGCGATCGTCCGCCGGGCGACCGCCCAGCCTTCCGCGGCGAGTGCCAAAGCGAGTGCCGCATCGCTCAGCGGCAGCGTTTCGGCGGCCACCAAGCTCGCGATTCGGCCGCGCAGCCGGGCTGTGGAAAACCCCTCCGTCCCGGCCTGCGCGATACCCCGCTCGAAGAAGAAATCGAACCCGTAAAGGCCGCGCGGCGTCGCCATCGTCTTGTCGGCGATCGCGCGACTGACCGTGCTTTCATCGAGCGCGAGTTGCGTCGCAAGCTGGCGCTGCGTGAAGACGCCGAGCGCGGTTGCGCCCTCGTCGAAGAACCCGCGCTGCCGATCGACAATCGCCTCGGCAATCGCAAGAAGCGTGGCCGCGCGCCGCTCGATGGCGGAGAGCAGCCCGCGTGCCGCGTCGAATTGCTGGCGCAGCGTGTCTTTGGCCGCGCGCTGCCGTGCGGCGGCACTGAGGCGCCGATAGCCGGCGAGATCGAGCGCGCAGCCGGCGCCGAGCACCGGATTGATACGAACGCGGTACTGGCTGCCCTCGCGCTCGACCAGGATGTCCGGCACGGTCCAGACCGTCGCGGCGGCGGTGAATCGCAAACCAGGTTTCGGATCGAGACCGCGGATGCGCCGGATCAGGGCATCGAGCCGCGGCTGGTCGATCCGGCAGCGCGCGGCAAGCCGGTCGCGGTCGCCGGACGCGAGCAGTGCTAGATTGGCAAGCAGCGCCGCCATCGCCGGATCGTCCTGCTCGCCAGGATCGAGCTGCAGCCAAAGGCAATCGGCGAGGTCGCGCGCGAACACGCCGGCCGGTTCGAACTGGCGCAGCCGCAGCAGCACTCGGTCGACGGCCTCGCGATCGACGCCGAGCATCATCGAGACCTCGCCGGGATCGCCGTCGAGATAACCGGTCTCAGCACAGAGTTCGAGGAGATGCAGCGCGATCGTTCGGGCCAGCGGATCGGCAATCTCGAGGCGAAGCTGGTCAATCAGATGGGCGCGCAGGCTGGTCGCGCCGGGATCGGCGATCGCCTCGATCCCGTCGGTGATAACGGCATGACCGCCCCCGCCCGGAACCGGCGGCACAGGCAGCCCGCCGCGCCCGATCGCGCTGCCGCGCAGTCGTTGCGGGGCCGGCGGAACCGCATCGCCCAGCGGCAAATCTCGTCGTTCCAGAAACGGGTTTTCGGCGAGCGCCGCCTCGACCAAAGCCGCGAGGTCGCCGGCCGGCAGTTGCAGGATGGCAAGGGATTGCTGCTGCGCCGGGGCCAGATGCTGGGCCTGCTTTTGTACCAGCGCGCTCGCGAGGCGGGCCATCGCGCTCAGAGCGAGAAGCGTTCGCCCAGATAGACGCGCCGCACGTCGGGATCGAGCACGATCTCGGCCGGCCTTCCTTCGCGCAGCACGACGCCTTCATGCAGGATATAGGCGCGGTCGACGATATCGAGCGTGTCGCGCACATTATGGTCGGTGATCAGGACGCCGATCCCGCGGTCCTTGAGATGGGCGACCAGCTCACGGATATCCGCAACCGAAATCGGATCGATGCCGGCGAACGGCTCGTCGAGCAGGATGAAGCTGGGATCAGTCGCGAGTGCGCGTGCAATCTCGACGCGGCGGCGCTCGCCGCCGGACAGCGCCGAGGCCGAGGCGT
>JBBDWW010000057.1:4260-8144 GCA_040902645.1 Dongiaceae bacterium
CTGCTGGCGATCGCGCAGCGTCTGAACGGTGCGCGCGGCGTCGCGCAGATGCGCGATCGAGAATTCCTGCAGCAACCGGTCGATGCGCGCTTCGCGGCGCTCGCGGGCGGGCTCCACGACTTCGAGCACAGCGCGGATATTTTCGGCGACCGTCAGGCCGCGGAACACCGATGCTTCCTGCGGCAGATAACCGACGCCAAGTTTGGCGCGGCGATACATCGGCAGAGCGGTGATGTCGGTGCCGTCGATCGCCACGGTGCCGGTGTCGGTCGCGATCAGGCCGGTGATGATGTAGAAGCAGGTGGTCTTGCCGGCACCGTTCGGGCCGAGCAGGCCGACCACTTCGCCACGGTGCACCGATACGGTCACATCGCGCAGCACTGGGCGTTTGCGGAAGGACTTGCCGACCCGCCACGCGACCAGGCCGCGGTCGGGAATCGCCTCCGTCCGCGCGGTAGGATCGGCATTTTCGTCCGCCACTATGTCCCCTGTGATTCGTCTTGCGTCCATCGGCTGGTCAGGCATCGGCAGATCGTCAGTCGGCACTGTCGTCGGGCACGATCAGGGTCTGTACGCGACCATCGTCCTCGCCGCTGCCGAGCAGCCGGCTGACACCGGATCGCAGATTGAACTCGGCAAAATCACCGTTGAGCTGGCTTTCGCCCTGGGTGATCTTGACCCCGCCAGTGAGCGTGGCGATCTCCGTATCGAGATTGTAGACCGCTTTGCCCGCCCGCGCGATTTCGTCGCCGCGCTGGATCCGGACGCCGCCTTCGGCCTCGACCTGGAAGAGCCCGACTTCGCCGGCATCGTCCTCGCGAAAAAAGCCCGTCAACGTATCGGCGCGCACCCGGCGGTTCTCCGCTTCCTGCACGACTTCGGCATCGCCGCGAGCGACCACCACCAGCTGGTCCTGCCAATATTCGAGGCTGTCGCGCGCGGTAATGATTTCATTCTCCGTCTCGACCATCAGGTCGCCGCCGGTCATGACCAGCACCTTCCGCTCGACATCGTAGACCGCATACTCGCCATAGACCGTTTCACCGGGCGAGGTGAGGCGCACATTGCCGGTGGCTTCCACGCGATAAATTTCGGCGGCGCTCGATCCGTCGCCGCGATAGAACGCCTTCAGCGTGTCCGCATAGACCGCAAGATCGCCGCGCGCGATGCGGGCATTGCCGCGCGCGATATAGACGCCTTCCTCGCGCCGCCATTCGATGCCGTCTTCGGCGTCGATCTGGATGTCGCCGCTGGTCGCGCCGACATCGAAACTGCCGATCGATTGTGCGGCAGCATGCGGTGCAAAGAGCGGCGCCACCAGCAGGCAAGCCAGCAATGCAAGGGCGACGTCACGACGGCAGATGCGTTTCATTCGGCCTCGACCTCCGCGTCCTCGCCGGCCGCGAACAGGTTAAGCCGCGCCGGGCCGTTCAGCAGGATGCGATCGCCGTCGTTCATGACGCGAAACCCGGCCGCCATCAGCTCGCCCGCCGGTCCTTGCCCTGTGACGGGCCGATCGCTGCTGGTCGTGCCCGTGTCGAGGTCGACGCTGGCGGCCTCGGAACTGATTTCAAAGCCGCGATCGTGAAAAACATTCACGCCGCCGGACAATTCGAGCCGCCGCCCGTCGCGGTCGTAATGACCGCCCGAAGCCATCAGCGCGACCCAGGCGCCGTCGCTGAGCGTGATGTCGGCGCGCGGCTCGATCAGATCGATGACGCCGGAGAGATCGGTGTTCTGCTTTGCCGCGTCCGCGGTGATCGAAAACGGTCGGTCTTCCTGGTCCATGCCGTCGAAGCGCAGATTGAGCATCGTCATGTTGTTAATGTCTTCGGTCGACAGCTCGGTGATCCCAATCTGGAAGCGGCTCTCTTCGAGATTGCTCTGCGACCAGAAGATCAGCAGCAGAATGAACAAGGTCGCGACTGTCGGCAGCAGCAGTTTGAGTGTGCGCCAGAGCCGCGTTCCGCCCGGACGGCGCAGACGCGGTGGCCTCACAGCCGCCTGCGGCGGAAACGTTTCGGCTTTTGCCATCGCTGCCACTCAGGCCACGCCTGCCCGTAGGCAGTCGTGGATATGGAGAATGCCGACGGGCCGCCCTTCGGTGGTGACGAAGAGGCTGGTAATGGCGCTCTCGTTCATGAGGCGCAACGCCTCGGCGGCGAGCGCATCGGGGCGGATCGTGCGCGGTGCGCTGGTCATGACCGCGGCCACCGGCTTCTTGAGCAGATCGACCGACATATGGCGGCGCAGATCGCCGTCGGTGATGATGCCGAGCAGGGCACCGTTGGCGTCGACGATGCCGACGCAACCGAAGCGCTTCGCGGTGATGACAAGGATCGCTTCGTCCATCCGGGTGGTCGCTGCGGTCACCGGCAACTCGTCGCCGGCGTGCATCAGATCGCCGACGCGCAATAATTTACGACCAAGCCGGCCGCCGGGATGCAGATTGCGGAAATCTTCGGCCGAGAAGCCGCGGCGCTCGAGCAGCGCGACCGCCAGCGCATCGCCGAGGGCCAGCATCATCGTGGTCGAACTGGTTGGCGCGAGACCCATCGGGCAGGCCTCCTCGGCCGGCGGCAGCAGGAGCGCCACGTCGGCGAGATCGGCGAGTGTGCTCGGCGCGCCCGAGGTGATGCCGACGAAGGGAATATTGAACCGCTTGCAGTGATTGAGGATGTCGCCGAGTTCGGGCGTATCGCCGGAATTGGAGAGCGCGATCAGCGCGTCGTCAGTGGTCAGCATGCCGAGATCGCCGTGGCTCGCTTCCGCGGGATGCACATAGAGGGCGGGCGAACCGGTCGAGGCGAGGGTCGCCGCGATCTTGCGCGCGACATGGCCCGATTTGCCCATGCCGGTCACCACGATCCGGCCGCGATGGGCGAACAGCAGGTCAACGGCGCGCTCGAAGGCACCATCGAGCGAGGCGGCGAGCGCCGTCACGGCGGCTGCTTCGGTCATCAGCACGCGCCGGCCGGTCGCGAGCGTGCCGGCTTCCTCGCCGGCATCGGGCCGGGCGGGGGTGGGCGATCCGGTTTTGCGGGCAAGGCTCATGGCGATGGAGTTTACACCCAAGCGGTAAAGCGCGGCGACAGCGGTCTTTTTCGGCGCGAATACCGGCGGCTTCGCGCCGTCGGCCCGCCCTCAGTGCTGAAAGATGTCTTCTTCGGGCCAGCCCGCGAGGTCGAGCCGGGCCCGGGTCGGCAGGAAGGCGAAACAGGATTGGGCGAGCTCGCTGCGGCCGAGCCGCGCCAGCATCGCATCGAGTTTTTCCTTGAGCGCATGGAGATAGGCGACGTCGGACGCCGCATAGCGCATCTGTTCCTGCGTCAGTTCGGGCGCACCCCAGTCGGAGCTCTGCTGCTGCTTCGAGATATCGATGCCAAGCAGATCGCGGCACAGATCCTTGAGCCCGTGCCGGTCGGTAAAGGTGCGCGTCAGCTTCGAAGCGATCTTGGTGCAATAGATTGGCGCGACGTCGACGCCGAGATTGCGGTAGAGCATCGCCACATCGAAGCGGGCGTAGTGAAAGATCTTGGTGACGCGCGCATCGCCGAGTAAAGCTGTGAGATTGGGCGCGCGATGCACGTTGCCCGATGCGACCGCAGGGATCTGTACCAGATGGCAGACACCGTCGCCGGCCGAAAGCTGCACCAGGCAGAGGCGGTCGCGCGCGAGGTTCAGACCCATGGTCTCGGTATCGACCGCGACGGCGCGGCCGAGATCGAGCCCGTCCGGCAGGTCGTTGCGGTGAAACTCGATTCGCAGGTCGCTCATGACAGGTCCCCGAGCTATCGCCGATCGCTCCTGATTTCATCGCCGGCGATTGCCGGCGGCGGTGCCGAGCGTCGCGATGGCATCTCCATAGCGGCCCGCCCAGAAGT